>JAUVAA010000133.1 GCA_030591965.1 bacterium | reverse complement strand
ACTAAGCAGACACTAAATCCTGCTAAAAACCCCTTCGCCCTTCAGCACCGGAGCGTTGAAGAGCTGGCTATTTTACCGCTTTATCCATCTAGGTCAAGACTTTATTTTATCTTTCTGCTATTTATTCGCTTTTAAAGTAATTCTCTTTGCCGCCGATATTCTATATACGGTTATTTAGTGCAATAATGCCTCTTAATGTAATGACTGTGAGTACGCCATGAAACTATCTATCACGCCAACAAATCACGAAAAAAAACTAGGTGCCAACGACTTCATCGTTTCTAAGACCGACACTTCTGGACGAATTACCTATTCTAACCGGATTTTTATGGAAATTTGCGGCTTCCCTGAGTCTGACTTATTAGGCGTACAACACAATATTATTCGTCACCCTGATATGCCTCGTGGCGTATTCCAGTTTATGTGGGACACCCTTAAATCTGGCGAAGAATTCTTTGGCTTTGCCAAGAACCTATGTTCTGACGGCAGCTTTTATTGGGTGTTTGCGAATATTACTCCCGATTACGATAAAGAAGGCAAACTAAAAGGCTATTATTCCGTACGCCGCAATCCACCCGAGTCTGCACTTAATATTATTGCGCCCATATATAAAGAGATGCTTGCTATAGAGCGACAGTCCTCCACAAAAGAAGCCCCCTTTAAATCTTTAGCTTATTTGGTTGATACCGTTAATTCTACTGGCGCAGCAAATTACAACAACCTTATTTTAAACCTTTACAAACCTAATGGGCTTTAATATGTCTGCACATAATAATTCGAGTGCGAATATCCCCTTTCTTAACGCTAAAGTCACCTATGCAATTAGCGGCATCATTTTTCTCAGCTTATTAATTTTTGCTATTCATTTTTATCTTTATGGCTTTTCATGGCTCATTCTTTTGCCCTGTACTGCACTCATTTTTATTGCTTGGTTTATTTTTTCTTCCGTTAGTACGACATTAAAAGTCCTGAATCATATTCAAGAAATTTTACTTAAAACCAACCAAGGTGAGCTCTATCACCGCATCACTAAAACCAAGGGCCTTGGAGAAATAGGTAAAGTTGCTTGGGAGCTCAATGAAATGCTGGACATCATGGAGTCTTATTTTAAAGAAGTAAACGCCTCTTTTTCACATGCATCCAAAGGCAATCATGACCGCTACGTGCTTGCCGATGGCTTTCCTGGCTTACTTAAGCAATCCGCCACCAACATTAATAATGCCTTGAATTTAATGGGTGAGAATGCAGTATTAATGACTAAAAACAAACTTTCGGCGAATTTACACAGCCTAAATACCTCTAATTTACTGGATAACTTAAAAGTCAATCAGCAAGACCTTATCAATATTACCGATCAAATGCAGAAGGTTGAAAACATTGCCAACGACACAGGCCGTAATGCCGATGCCAGCCTCTCTACTGTTGATGATATTAGTCACTCTTTAACTGATATTAACGATACGATCCATGAAGTATCCGATGTCATTAACGCTTTAATCGTAGATAGTCGCAAGGTAACTGACTCTTTATCTATGATTACTGGCATTGCTGATCAGACTAATTTGCTAGCATTGAATGCTTCTATTGAAGCTGCTAGAGCAGGTGAGCACGGACGAGGCTTTGCGGTTGTTGCCGAAGAGGTTAAAAACCTTTCTGAACATACTAAAAATGCCGCACTAGAAGTTACTAAAACGTTAGACTCATTTAATAAACGCGTAAGTCAGATGAATACCAAAGCCAACTCTTCGGCTGATTTATCTCAAAATATTATGGAACAAGTCGTAGCCTTTAAAGGACAATTTTCCAGCCTCTCGAGTTCAGCCAAAGAATCTATTGATTATATTTCTTACTCTAAAGACAAATCATTTGGCTTACTAACCAAGCTTGATCATATTATTTACAAGCAAAATGCTTATCTCGCTATTGAAGAAGAGCATGACTGCCCTCAGGCTGATGCAATTAATGTTGATAACCATAACTGCCGCTTGGGAAAATGGTATTACGAAGGTCTCGGGCATGAGATTTTCCGCCATACCGATGCTTATGCAAAATTATCAGTACCCCATCAAGAAGTACATACATTTACCCAACAGGCTTATGCATTCTCTCGCCAAAGCTGGCAAGATGATCAAGAAATATTAAATCATATCGTTAGCGGAATGGAAAAATCTGAGCGTGCCAGTGCAAGCGTTATGCAACTTATCGACCAAATGATCGAAGAAAAGCATAAACATTAATCCGCATATAGACACCGTTAGTTAATCGCGATTAACTAACGGTGGCCTTTTTTACTCCTTATCTACACAAAAAGCCCTTACAGCCGCCCTTGATTAGTATAGAATCCATTAACACAATGGTTTTTTATTTAGGGTTTCCTTATGACGCGACTAATCTGGCTATTTGTTCTTTTTACCCTCTCTCCAATATACGCTAATACTGACATCCCTAAACCTTTAGAGCCTTGGCTCAATTGGGTTCTGGAAGGTTCTGCTCAATACCAGTGTCCTTTTTTTTACAATAATCACCGACAAAAATATTGCGCTTGGCCTAGTCAGTTAAACTTAACACTAAACAAGCAGCAAGGCCAATTCAGCAGTCATTGGCAAGTCTATAACGACAGCTATATAAGTCTTCCTGGCAACAACAGCTTTTGGCCACAAAACGTAAGCGTTAATGATAAGCCGGCTACCGTGATCAAACATAATAATAGCCCCGCAATAAAACTCCCTGCAGGACAATATTATATTCAAGGTGAATTTTTCTGGCCCAACATACCAGACAGTTTGAGAATTCCAGCACAAACCGGACTTATCTCGGTTAAGGTACTAGGCAAAGATATTCCTTCGCCGACCATAAAAAATAATCAGCTCTGGTTAAGAGCCAAAGATACAGGCAATATTAAGCCTACAAGCACACCAAACCAACTAGACCTACAAGTCTTTAGAAAAGTCGTCGATGACATTCCTTTGCAGCTTGTCACCCATCTTGCTCTACAAGTTTCAGGCAAACAACGCGAAATCAAACTACCTTATGCACTGTTACAAGGCTTCATTCCTATTAATCTCAATAGTCGCCTACCTGCTAAACTTGAAAAAGATGGCAGTCTTTTAGTCCAAGTTCGTCCTGGTCGCTGGAAAATCGAATTATCAGCGCGCCACCCCGAACAACTAAGCGACATTAGCTTAAATATTGATAATCCAGACTGGCCTGCGTCTGAAGTTTGGAGTTTTGCTGCAAAAACCTATCAACGACTCGTCGAAGTAAGCCAAGTTATTGCAATAGATCCAAGCCAAAGCAATGTGCCTAACCAGTGGCGACAACTCCCCGCCTTCTTAGTTAAACAAGGCGACAACATGCACTTCAATCTCATTAGACGCGGTGACCCCGAGCCTGAGCCGAATAATTTGTCTATTACGCGCCACTTATGGCTAGATTTTGCAGGGACTGGTTACACCATTCAAGATACAATCAGCGGAAAAATAACCCACGGCTGGCGACTCGATAGCTTGCCTGAAACCCAACTGGGTCATGTCGACTTAAACGGCCAAACGCAGCTTATTACGCGCTTAGCTGATAACGAAACGGAAGGCGTAGAACTTAGAATGGGTCAATTACAACTCACCGCGGATAGTCGACTAACTAATTCTATTTCTGAACTCAGTGCTGTAGGCTGGCAAGAAAAATTTAACCATGTTAAAGCCTTTGTGCATTTACCACCTGGCTGGCATTTATTAGCCGTCAGTGGCGTAGATAATGTGCCGAATAGCTGGATTACCCGATGGACTTTGTTAGATTTATTTTTAGTACTGATTGCTGCATTGGCTGTCAGTCGCTTATGGAATAATTACTGGGGCTTATTTGCCTTAATCACCTTAGCTTTAATTTGGCATGAAGCCGGTGCACCGCGCTTTGTTTGGCTAAATATCCTGGCAGCCATCTCATTAATCAAAGTGCTGCCCCAAGGTAACTTCTTACGTCTGATAAAATTTTACCGTTCTAGTTGCTGGTTAGTATTACTTATTATCAGCATTCCTTTTCTTATTCAACAAGTCAGAACAGGACTTTATCCACAACTAGAAAAGCCGTGGCAATCGATTAGTGCTAGAACTACTCAGCATCAACAGCCGGCTGCTATGATGGATATGCTTATGAAAGAAGAAAAATCCATGCAGAGCTCTTATGCCCGTAAACGTAGTGTTATTGCGAGCGATAGCTATTCACAAGCGCCCGCACCTAACTTTAAACGCATAGATCCGAAAGCCAATTTACAAACTGGCCCCGGTTTACCGCAATGGCAGTGGACAAGCATTCCGCTGTCTTGGAATGGTAGTGTAAACAGTCAACAACAAATTGAGCTTTGGTATTTAACGCCAACAACCAGCATGTTACTTAATTTCTTACGCGTCGCATTACTGGTTATTTTATGCTTGCTGATGTTAGAGCTTATTAATAAACGTTTTGCCTTTAAGTTACCCAACTCAATATTAAGCCTCGGCTTACTAATCTGCTTATTACTTCCAATAGCGCCTGTGCATGCAGATTATCCTAGTCCAGAGCTATTAAATGAATTAAAACAACGCCTACTTAAAGCACCCGACTGCTTACCAAACTGCGCTCAAATACCTGCGATGCATATCGTCCTTACTGACACGGCTTTACAACTCGATTTGCAAGTACATGTGCAAGAAACTGTTGCTATCCCACTGCCTGCAGAACTAAAAAACTGGCTACCTAAGGAAATTAAAGTAAATAAGGCCCTAGCTCACGCAATTATTCGCGATAATCAGGGCATCCTGTGGCTAAGCTTAGAGCCTGGCATTCATAGTGTTACATTAAAAGGTGTGGCACCACGACAAAATAGCTTTACCCTGCCCTTACCATTAAAACCTCAGCACATCACGCATAACATTCAACAGTGGTCACTCGAAGGGCTAAAGCCTAATGGTGCCGCAGAAAATAACTTACACTTTACCCGTCTACAAACAGCAGCAGAGAAAAAGAATGCACTCCCTACGCTGAGTTCAAATATTCTCCCCTCCTTTATTCAAATTGAACGCACGCTGCACTTAGGGCTTGATTGGCATATCTCAACGCGAGTTATTAGACTTTCCAAAGAACCCGCAGCAATTTCCTTAAAAGTTCCTTTAATTAAAAATGAATCAATTACCAGCTCACATATCCGTAGTGAAGATGGCTACGCATTAGTGCATATAAGCGCCAATCAACAAAGCATAAAGTGGCAATCTCTCTTAGATAAAAGCGCACAAATTCATTTGGTTGCGCCTGCTACAGATCAATGGTCTGAAACATGGCGAGCTGACATCAGCCCAATGTGGCATATTCAAAGCACGGGGATTTCAGCCGTACATCATCAAAACCAAGCAGGGAATTGGCTACCAGAATGGCGACCTTGGCCAAATGAAAGCATTACTTTAGAGGTTACTCGGCCTGAAGCAGTGCAAGGCCAAACGCTAACCATCGACAAAAGCATCTTGCAAATCACTGCGGGAAAACGCACTCAAGAAGCTCGTCTCGAATTAGACTTACGCAGTTCAAAAGGCACTCAGCATACCATCACTTTACCGGAGCATGCAGCCCTACAATCAGTTAGTGTCAATGGCATCACGCAAGCTATTAGACAGCAAGGACAATCCGTTACCTTACCCGTCGAACCCGGCAAACAACATTATCAATTAAACTGGCACGAAGTCAGCCAACAATCGAGTATCTTAACTACGCCGGCACTCGATTTAGCTAGCGTAAGTGTTAACACACACTTAAATATCCTATTAGGTCAAGATCGCTGGGTACTACTGACGATGGGGCCTAAATTTGGTCCAGCGGTTTTATTCTGGGGCTTAGTTTTTGTCCTAGCGCTACTTGCTTTTGCCCTTGGAAGATCCCAATTAACACCGTTAAAAAACTGGCACTGGTTTTTACTACTGATAGGTCTCAGTCAAATTCCTATTGCCGCTGCGCTAGTGGTTGTTGCCTGGCTAGTTGCTTTAGGTCTCAGACAAAAACAAAGCAACGATAACGCGAAAAGCTTCAACTTAATGCAAATATTTTTAGTATTCATGACCTTAAGTTCACTAGCTATTTTATTTATTGCCGTCGAACAAGGATTATTAGGCTCGCCAGATATGCAAGTTGTCGGCAACCAATCAACAGCAGAACATCTAAAATGGTATCAAGATCGAAGTAATGCATTGTTACCCACCGCCACGGTCGTGTCCATTCCCTTACTTAGCTATCGAATTATGATGCTCGTCTGGTCATTATGGCTGGCTATTTCTTTATTAAATTGGCTTAAGTGGGGCTGGCAATGCTTTTCTGCCAATGGCTTATGGAAAAAATCAGCACCGAAACAAAAGCCGGACGCACTTGCAAATAACTCCAAGACTTAAACAAAAAAGGCTAGCAACACACACCGTTGCTAGCCTTTCGTTTGTGCTTAAAAGTACACTGCTTTTAAGTTAAGGGATTGTCATTTAAAAATAATGTGTTGTGGGCGGGTTAAAACCGCGCCCTACCCTAGTATTTAACTTATATAAAACTGGCGCATCATACCTAGATCTTCATGCTCTAAGTTGTGGCAGTGATATAAAAACAAGCCCTTGTAATCTTGGAATGGCTTAGCAACAACAATCTCTTCACCAGGCATGACTAAAACCGTATCTTTCCAGCCGGAATCGAGGAAACCATCTTTTACCGTTTTATACTCTTCCTGACGCATGCCTTCAATTTCTCGAGATAAAATCTGGAACTGCTGGCCATGCAAATGAATCGGATGTGCCATAGACATCATCATTCCTCCTCCCATGCCACCGCCCATCATACCCATACCACCGCCACCAGACATATCCATACCTTTGTCCATTTTTTCGCCCTCTTTCATCTTCATTGGGCCGTGGTCATGAAAGATTTTAATTTTCTTAATTGAACCGAGTTCAACTTTTTCAAAATCCAGTACTCGATTCATAGAAAACGATTTACCATTTAACATAGGGCGCATCGGCTTCATAGAAATACCAATAGGAATAGGCTTATGCTTATTATCGACATCACGCTCGGTTAAGCGCTCAAAACGGCCTAATGTTTTCGGTAATTTTGGTGAATCACTGACCTTTTCAGTGACCTTAAATGTAGCAATGGCAAATTTATCGCCTTGACCTACACTAGGGCTCATCATTCCCATCATTCCTCCACCCATGCCCATACCGCCGCCAGAAGATTCTTTACCCAAGCGCTGCTCTTCCATTTTAGGCGGCATCGCACCAGCATAAGGCAAGCTGTACATAACCAGTTCAGAACCGACAGGGCGACCACTAAAGTCTAACCATAAATCAATACGTTCCCCAGGTGCCAACATCAAATAAGGCCGCGTTTCTGGTTTTGGTAAAAGATGGGCATCGGTACCAATCGCAGTTAACGGAGTACCATCATCCCAGCCTAATTTATAAATTCTAGAGTTAGAACCATTGACTGCTCTAAAGCGATAAGCACGCGATTTAACTGAAAACTCAACGTTTGGTAGGCCATTAACTAAAATACTTTCACCTAAAAAACCATTCATTCTGCCGTGCATGCCATGTAAATACTTCAGCTGGTTTTGCTCGTCAAAAGTTCTATCTTGAATCACAAACGGTAAATCGTACTCACCCCGCGGTAAATCTAATTTTTGCTCTTCATCATCAGTAACCGTAATCAGACCAGCTAGGCCTTTATAAACCTGCTCAGCGGTTAGATTATGTGAGTGTGAATGATAAAAACTCGTGCCCGCATTATTCATCACTTCAAATTCATAAATATGGCTTTGACCTGTCTCCAAGGTATACATCGGGTGACCGTCACTATCTTGGGGTACATGCAGACCATGCCAATGAATAATTGACGGTTCAGACATCATATTCTTATAATAGATACGAACTTTTTGACCTTTTACATAGTTAATAATCGGCCCTAAATAGTTACCTTTTAATTCTACCAGTGTTTTTTTAGGCCCTTTTAGCAACTTCGCATAATATTTCTGCACTTTCGTTTCTCTTCCCGTTTTTAATACGGGAACATAGACATCGCGCGAAACAAACTCAATTTCTACATCAGCCTTAAAGCTAGGTGTCGCTTTCGTTCTTAATGGACTTGATTGAGCAAACAGCATGCCTGGGAAAGCCGTTAATGCCGCAGCACCAAAAGCAGAATTTTGTAAAAATTGACGTCTATTATTATTTATTTTTTTCGTCATTTATTCCTTCCTCTCGTTATTAACTAAGCAAAATTAGTATCTAGTTATCTTCCGAACCATACTCCCTTTTTTTTCAGCTGACAATAGCCGCTATTTATTTCCGATCATAGGTAATAAAACTGTATTTAAAGTCGACACTAGCATCATCATTAACATCTTCACATGCCACTTCTCGCCAACCCTCAGCATCAATTTCAGGGAACCACGTATCGCCCTCAAATGATTTATGGATTTGCGT
>JAUVAA010000138.1 GCA_030591965.1 bacterium | reverse complement strand
CCCATGTAGAGCGGACTTTAGTCCGCTATTCAAAAACGCAATATATTTGTTACAGACATTAAACAGCATAATACCTGGGACAGCTTATCAAATGATCATTAACCATACCCATCGCCTGCATATAGGCATAACAGATCGTTGGCCCAACAAATTTAAATCCTGTTTTTTTTAGGCTTTTAGTGCCCAAGGACATTTATTCATTTTTTTAATAGATCGCCCAAACCTGCAAAGGGATTATGTGAACCACCCGAATGATCTTGTTGCTCTTGCTTACTACTACCAAAGCGCATTTCCTCATATTTTGAATGCTCATTATCATGGCAGTAAAGACATAATAACTCCCAATTACTCCCATCAGCCGGGTTATCATCATGATTATGATTTTTATGATGTACCGTTAGTTCCTGTAAGTTCGCATTGGTAAATTCTCTGGAACAACGCCCACAAACCCAAGGGTACATCTTCAAGGCTTGCCCACGATAAGTTTTTTCACGATCTGTCTGGTGTTTGCGTGCATCAGCAACAAGTCGCTCAGCTGCACTCATATTGTGTTGATTATTAATCGCCATAACGCTTCATTTGTCTAAGTCTAAAAAAGCTCATTATATACTTCACACGACTTTTATTTGTGGAATTTTATGAAGACTGACATAGAGAGAACCTTTGTCAGATTAGCTTTTCTTTAGCTAGCACATTGGCTGACAACAAAGAGCTAAAGAGCAGAAGGCGACACATATCCTAAATCCACAAATATAAATAAAACAACTTGTTCTCATTTATCTTTACAGGTATAGTAACCCCGCTTCAGGTATCTTGATTAGCTTCAAGATTAAAAGGGAAGTTGGTGCATTTCAAAAATAAAGCCAACGCTGCCCCCGCAACGGTAATTGAGTTAAAAATCTACCCAATGTCACTGTTCTTTACAGAATGGGAAGACGTAGATTCTGGATTATACATCCACTCATCAGCCCGGAGACCTGCCTGAAACGGCCCAGGAAATACACTGCTATTTCTTGATTTTATAAACTTGTGCGGGTGGGCACAATGATTGAGAATTTATTTATGAACCCTATTTCTTTTTTTCTTAGCATTATCTCTCTTTTCTTGTTACTCACTATTTGATTAAACACTGACCGTTTTTATCGCGGACAAACGACACTCTCATTGTTTAAAAAACCTTTCAAATAGATTTGTTTAATATGAAGCCTTACCTTTACGGTTTGTTAGTCGTGTTACTCACACAACAAACTACGTTTGCTGAAGATCAGCGAGCAGAACCTGAAACAACAAAAAATTCACTCCCTACAAATAACACACTGCAGGTCCAACCGACTGAAAACCTATCACCTGGCACACCTTACAATATCAACAACCTAGATCGTGAAGAAGGAATTAAGCACGACTTAAAATATGACGGCTGTAATGGCTATATTCGAGGTGGCTATATTCAAACTCATGCAAAAACAGTGAGCAATGAACAAGCTTATGGCTTTGGCGGAGAACTCGGCTGTGGTATCTCCTGGGGACCATTCTTTGAATTTCATACCAGTGCTTTTGCTGCGATCAACCCAGGCTTCAATAGTGGCAATAAAGATGAAATACAGGGCGATTTTTTTGATGAGAACAAAAATAGTTATATTACCTTAGGCGAGGCGGTGATGACCCTTTCCTATGCTGATTTTCAGGCACATATAGGTCCACAACGCATCAACACACCACATATGGATCAGGATGACTTGCGCCTGTTGCCTAATATCTTTGAAGCCTATTTAGTCGATTATCATATTAATGATGAATTTTATGTTGGATCTGGCTTTATTCGCACCGCTAAAGGCTGGGAAAATAATGGCAACTCTGCAGACTTTGTTGATATCGGTGAAGCATTTGGCGGAACGGGTTCGCAATCCTGGCTAGGCTGGGGAAAATATCAGCAAGACCATATCAATGCAAGTGCCTGGTATTACTATATTAAAGATGTGCAGCAAATTTTCTTTATGGATATAGTCTACCAAAATAGCTTTAGTGATATTTTTTCTTATGAGCTTGGTGGGCAATTCGACCTAGGCCGCTCAGTTGGCCGTCAGTCCATTGGCCTGGTTGATGCAAACACCCTCGGACTCTTTGCGTCATTAAATGCTTATGGGATCACATTTACAACGGCTTATAACAAAAACTTTGGCCAATCAGCTGCCGTTAACAGTGTTGGTGGTGGCCCCTTTTTTACCTCAATGGAAGAGATGACCTTAGACGCTGTAGATGCAGGAGAGAATGCCCAGGCATTGTTATTTAGCCTAGCATACCAGCCGCATTTTTTAGGCTCCCTGACTTTAGGTGTTGCTGCAGGTGATTTCCAGGCCGAAAAAGCGACTGACTTTCATACTCAGGAGCTTAATACCTATCTTAACTATCAGTATCAGCAAATGATTACTGTCAATATTATGTATGCGTATATTAAAAACCTGGAGTCAGCGATAGACACTGAGCAATTTCGGGTTATTTTAGGCTATCAATTCTAAATTTTTTCTTCAAGACTTTCAACAAGCGCTTTATATTCTTGTAGATTCGGTTTATATAAAAACATTGCTAATGCGGATAACATAACAAATATATAAAGCGTATTATAACTATCACCTAATATATACATGACAAAACCATAAATTCCGATACTTTCAGCCACTAGCATCAAAACAGTAATGGTTAGCATATATCGAGACTTAGGCGTTTTTTCACTACTTGTGGTTTGATTTAAGCGCAACATAACATGCCTGACAAACTTCATAACAGGGAACGTTACAATTGCAACGACATACAAAATGGACCTAATAATAATGCGTTGTTGCTCTTCCATACCCAGCTGTATTTTATCAGCATAAATATGGCATACAGCAAGCAAAGCCATTAAGCTCATTAAACCGGCAGCCCTAATAATACCGGCAGCTAAAAGGTCGGATTGTAATTGTTGCTCTGAAATAGCCATAATTATTACTTCGTTTGTTGTTCTATTCGATACGCACGGACTATGACAACAAATGCGAAAAAATCATACAGCCCGTGAATAATAATCGGAGTGAGTAAATTACGCGTACTGTCATAATCCAGATAAAGCCCCAGATAGATGCTCACGGCTGTTGCCATAATAAAATATAAGAAAGTTGCAGCATGAACCAAGCCAAAAATTAAACTGCTGACAAGTAGCCCCGCCATCACCCCCCAGGAGTTTTCTATCCATGGCTGAATAAGTCCTCGAAATAAAATTTCCTCAGAAATACCTGCAATTGCTGCCAGGACAAATAAATCAGCCCAGTGATGCTTTACTAAACTAGGGCCTAAGGTATTTTGTAAAATTTTCCTAATTTGCTGCAAAGGATCTGCTGTTATTTGATTTAATGCCAAAAAAATCACACACAAAGGCAGAGTTCCCATAATGCCATTAATCAGAGCTTGTTCGCTGAAGACAATAAACTCGAAAGGGTTAATTTCAGCAATCCAGCCTAAAAATATTGCGACTAAAACCAAGGCACTTTCGAAATAGCATGCCGTTTTAAAAAAATTATCTGAATCTAGTGAGGGTTCATTCATATTGCTATTGATGCGATAATATCGTTTTATTCATTTCTTCAAAGGCCTTATCTACCGTGCAGTGCTTTATTTACAAAAGTAATAAAAAAAACGAGTTGTATTTATATTTAAATAAACAAGATGACTTTTCTAGTATCCCTGAAGCTATTCTTAAAAGTATCGGACAACCTGAGTACGTTATGCAGCTAGAAATTACACCTGAGCGTAAACTTGCACGCGAAAACGCGACAGATATTCTTAAAGGTATTGAGGAAAATGGCTTTTTTATCCAAATGCCACCCACAATCCACCCCGCTCCAGCAAGCATACAATAAAGCGGGTCGTAGGTCGGGTTAGCTTATCTAGCGTAGCGTAGATAACATAACCCGATATTTCAGTGCCAAACCGGGACCTTATTGAATTGCTTTTCTAAGCTGTAAAAGCAAATAATCAGGCTTTCGGAAGCGTCACCCCTTCTTGCCCCTGATACTTGCCCCCTCGATCTTTATAAGAAGTCTCACAGACCTCATCTCCGCCAAAGAACAGCATCTGCGCCACGCCTTCATTAGCGTATATTTTTGCTGGTAAAGGCGTAGTATTGGAAAACTCCAGTGTTACATGCCCCTCCCATTCTGGCTCTAAAGGGGTTACGTTTACTATAATTCCGCAACGTGCATACGTCGATTTACCTAGGCAGATGGTTAATACATCACGCGGAATACGAAAATATTCAACCGTTCTTGCCAGTGCAAAGGAGTTAGGCGGAATAATACAGACATCAGACTGAACATCAACAAAACTGCCTTCACTAAAATTTTTAGGGTCAACAATCGCAGAGTTAATATTGGTAAAAATTTTAAATTCATCTGAGCAGCGCACATCATAGCCATAACTTGATGTACCATAAGAAATCACTTTACCTTGCTCTGAGTGCCTAACCTGCCCTGCCTCAAAGGGCGAGATCATACCGTGCTCTTGCGCCATGCGACGGATCCATTTATCTGATTTAATGCTCATATTTAGTGTTACTGTCTAATTCTATAAAATATATTGTAATTTTATCCTAAACTAAGTATTCTGCACCACAATATTAGGAAACTTACTACTATAATCCTTACTCTTCAGTGCTAGTTTAGCCGACATTTTCCGTGCAATCTCTTTATAAATCTCAGCCGCCCTGCCATCAGGGTCTGCAACAACGGTAGGTCTGCCACTATCTGCATTTTGGCGTATATGTATATCTAATGGTAAAGAACCTAGCAATTCAATATTATTTTTCTCAGCCATTGCAACGCCGCCACCGGAACCAAAAATTGCTTCTTCATGACCACACTCACTGCAAATATGCATACTCATATTTTCCACCACTCCTAGAACAGGCACATTAACCTTTTCAAACATCCCTAGGCCACGCTGTGCATCTATTAGAGCGATATCTTGAGGTGTGGTAACAATAACAGCGCCACTGACAGGGATTTGTTGTGACAAAGTTAATTGAATGTCTCCGGTACCTGGTGGTAAATCGACAATCAAGTAATCAATATCCGCCCAGTTAGTATCATTTAAAAGTTGCTGTAAAGCATTAGTCACCATTGGGCCGCGCCAGATCATGGGCTGGTCCGGCTCTATTAAATAACCAATCGAAATAGTTTGTACCCCATAGGACACTTTGGGCATCATGGTTTTGTTATCCTGACTTTCAGGGTAGCCTGATAAGCCCAGCATCGTTGGAATACTAGGACCATAAATATCAGCATCCAGAATGCCTACAACGGCTCCCTCTGCCGCTAAAGCTAACGCCAGGTTTACCGAAGTAGTTGACTTACCGACCCCCCCTTTGCCAGAGGCAATCGCAATAATATTTTTGATATTAGACACAGGTTTAAGTGAGTTCTGCACGCCATGAGCAACAATATTAACGCTAATATTAACAGTCACTGAACTAACTCCCTCCAGAGCTACAATCTTATCAGTGATTTGTTGCTTAAAGCCTGCAATAAAACTTTTTGCGGGATAACCCAGCTCTATATCCACTGTTACATTTTCACCCTCAACATTAATTGATTTTACTGAGTGCGCACTGACTAAATCAGTTTCAACATTGGGGTCCACAATATTTTTTAATAGGCTCTCTATATCTGTTTTTTCAATCGGGGGCATATGCACAATTCCGTAGCAAGTAAATAATAAAATAAACTAATAACCAAGTATTTTACTAGGTTATTATTCAGTATTCTAGTTTTCCAAAGAAATCAGGTGTATTCAGTCGAAATAGTAAACTATTTTATGCCATAATAACTGAATTTTTTAGCCTAATCTCTCAAGTTAAACCTTATCTTTATGTCAGATAGAAAAATTCTTATCACCAGCGCCCTCCCCTATGCCAATGGACCTATACATTTAGGCCATCTCGTTGAATATATACAAACTGACATTTGGTCACGCTTTCAAAAGCAACGTGGCAACCAATGCTATTATATCTGTGCTGACGACACACATGGCACACCTATTATGTTAAAAGCGGATAGGGAAGGCATTACGCCTGAAGAACTCATTGCCCAGGTGGGCCAAGAACATTTAGCGGATTTTACTGATTTTGGTATCGAATTTGATAATTATCACAGCACGCATTCAGAAGAAAACAAGTATTTTTCCAGTTTAATTTATGAACGTCTACGTGATGCTGGTCATATTACTTCACGTAGCATTACTCAGGCCTATGACCCTGTTAAAAAAATGTTTTTGCCTGATCGCTTTATCAAGGGTGATTGCCCAAAATGTGATGCTAAAGAGCAATACGGTGATAACTGTGAATCCTGTGGTGCAACTTACTCGCCTACCGATTTAAAAAATGCAATTTCTGCCATATCAGGTGAAAAACCGATTGAAAAAGATTCTGTGCATTATTTTTTCAAACTCGCTGATTTTAATGAAATGCTAAAAACATGGACGACAGCCGATGGGCATTTACAAGCAGAAGTCAGTAATAAATTAGCCGAATGGTTGGAAAATGGCCTGCAAGAATGGGATATATCTCGTGATGCCCCCTATTTTGGCTTTGAAATCCCCGATGCTCCGGGCAAATATTTTTATGTCTGGCTAGATGCGCCGGTTGGTTATATGGCAAGCTTCAAAAACTTTTGTACTAAACAAAATCTTGATTTTGATGAGTTCTGGGCCAGAGACAGCAAGACAGAGTTGTATCATTTTATTGGTAAAGATATTATTTACTTCCATGCCTTATTCTGGCCGGCAATGCTAGCGGGTGCTAACTTCAGAACGCCTAGCGCAGTGTTTGCACATGGTTTTTTAACCGTTAATGGCGAAAAAATGTCTAAGTCGCGCGGTACTTTTATCAAGGCCCGTACTTATTTAGAGCATTTGAACCCAGAATATTTACGTTATTACTTCGCCGCTAAACTTAGCGCAGGGATTGATGATATTGATTTAAGCTTTGAAGACTTTACTCAAAGAGTGAACTCTGATTTAGTGGGAAAAGTTGTTAATATTGCTAGCCGCTGTAGTGGTTTTATCAAGAAGCGCTTTGACGGAAAATTATCCACACAGTGCTCAGAGCCTGAATTATTCCAGCAATTTACCCACGCAAGTGAAGAGATTGCCGCTTTATATGAATCACGCGAATATGGAAAAACAATGCGTGAAATTATGGCACTTGCCGATAAAGCAAATCAATATATTGATGAAAAAAAGCCCTGGCTGATTGCAAAAGAAGAAGGTAAAGACCAGGAATTGCATGATATATGCTCTATGGGTGTTAACCTATTTCGCCTATTAGTCGCGTATTTAAAACCTGTACTGCCTGAACTAGCCAATGAAAGTGAAAGTTTCTTAAACATCCCTAGCCAGACCTGGCCAAGTGATGCGGCGCCTTTACTTGATCATGAAATCAAGCCATTTAAAGCGCTTATGACACGCGTAGATGAAGCAAGTATCACAGCTATCGTTGATGACTCCAAAGAAAACCTGGCGAAAATAATTGAACCAGTCGCAAAAAAGTTTGATCCTATTGCTGATGAAATAGAATTTGATGACTTTGCAAAAATTGATCTGCGTATTGCTAAAATTGTTAAAGCAGAACACGTTAAAGGGGCTGATAAACTATTGCAATTAACTGTTGATATAGGCGATGAAACACGAAATGTCTTCGCAGGTATTAAGTCAGCTTATAACCCTGAAGATTTAGAAGGTAAATTAACCGTTGTTGTCGCTAATTTAAAGCCGCGTAAAATGAAGTTTGGCATGTCTGAAGGCATGGTGCTTGCAGCAGGACCAGGAGGCAAAGATTTATGGGTATTACACCCGGATGATGGTGCGGTAGCGGGGATGCGGGTTAAATAAAATCTGATTGTCTCGCATTTAGGGGAGCAAACCTATTGCGATATAATATCAATTACTTGCATACTTCATTAGCCAAGATATTTTCACTGAGAACAGTCAATCGAAGTATAAGTGATTGTTTTTAAATTAGTGGGATCGGTTAAATTAACACCTCCCCTAAAAGCGTGATAATCAGAATATTTCATTATATTCGCCTAAGCCTGTAAGTGGTAAAACTTTCAGAGCTTGAATAGCCCAAGACGTTAAATAAAAAGACTGAGCCTGCTCCACATATTCTCGATGTTCAT
>JAUVAA010000042.1 GCA_030591965.1 bacterium | reverse complement strand
CGCAAGTATTCACGATCAATTTATTTTTGTTGTACAGAAATTAAATCTACTGCTTCTCTGACTTGGGTGCCCATAGCGACTTGGGCTAAAGTGAGCCCCATAGCTACTGTTAGAACAGTTTTAAAATGATTGGGTAATTGGCTAATATCAATTTGTTGTAATGAGTCATTTTGTGATCGAGCAATGGCATAAATTAATAGCGCGACAATAAATAACGCTAACAGCATATGCGCGGTAATCATCAGTGGGTGTAGATGTGTTTTTACTACCACTGAGCCTAGCCAGCCTTGAAAGCCAACTAGTAAAAATACGGATAAGGATAAATAAAAAACGGCTTTATCAGTTTTTAAATACACACGGGAAGCCCAAAGTGTTAAAAAAATCAGAAAACCAATCGTTACACCTGTCAAGCGATTAAGATATTCTGTCCACGTTTTAACGACATTGAAATCGGTATTAGCATAGCCGACTGAATATATTTCGTGATAATTTTCAGGTAATTCAGCTTCGCTAGTAGGAGGGATAAGCTGTCCAAAGCATGTTGGCCAGTCTGGGCAGCCCATACCAGAGCCAGAGGCGCGCACAATACCGCCCACTAAAATAACAAAGTAAACAGCAAAGATCGTGAGTGTTCCTAAGCGTCTAAAGCGCCGTGCGGTTTCAGTATTCATTAGAATGACATCATAGAATTGGCTAATTCAATTTCCTCAGAAATCCCTTCTATCTCTAAGATATCGGAATCAGGTGCTAGGCCGAGTTTGTCAAAAGCTTTAACGGTAGACCAGTCTACGCGACATGCGGGGTGGTCGGTGCCGGCAATACTTTGTAAAAAGGCAACTTGGACGACATCAACATAGTCTGCTTTAGGGCCTGAGTCTCGTTGAAAATTCACATATTCAGAAGCGACTTCTTTTAGTTCATCAGGAAAAGACCAAGTATTCATAATGATTTTTCCAATCGGAGGATGTGCTTTTTCCAGTAATTTATCTAAACGAGTTGGACTGTCTCTGAATTCAGGGATATTTTCTGCAAGCATTAAAATAGGCAGTTTTCCAATTTGATGAATTAAGCCTGCTAACATAGCCTCGTCGGGATTTAAATGAGGAACAAAAGTAACTAGTGCGCGACAAATAGAAGAGACATTGACACTAGCTTCCCAGTTTTTCTTAAACTCCGTTTCTAGCAATTTAGAGGTTGGGGTAAACATCTGTTGCATTACAAGGCTGGTGATTAAGGTTTTAATGGTGTTATTACCCAACCTAGAGACGGCCATTTGTATGTTTTTTACTTCTTTTGTACCGCGGTATAAAGGGCTATTAGCTACTTGTATTAGGCGGGCTGATAGAGCGGCATCAGTAATGATCATATTAGATAATTCTGATGCTGAAGCGTCGCCCTTAGACACAAGATCGCGAACTTTTAAAGCGATATCAGGCAAAGTGGGGAGTATTAGGCGGTTTGCATCTATTTCTGCTTGTACATGAACCAGAAAATCTTTAACACTTTTAAATTGCATGGTGATTTTTGTGTAGATTAATTATTGAATGGTTTTAACGTATTTAGGAATAACGACTCTTCATTTAACATAGGATGCCTAAAAACGGTAGGGCGGGCTTTAGTCCGCCATTGCTAAAAAAGCGCACTGAAGTCCGTCTTACAAATATGATTAACGTCTCGTCTTAGCTTGATTAGCGAAATAACTTACGCCGAGAAAGTCCAAGTTGCGTTTAAACAAGACTAATTTTATCGTGATTTTGATTATTAAGCTGTAGATTTTTTGCTGTTATGGCTTGGTCTTTTAAAACAAGTAATAGCTGGGTTGAGTTATTACTATGAGCGGATAATATAACCGAGCCTAGGTCAGCTTCGCTAACTTCTGGATCGAATACGCTACAACCCTTGTCAATGTTAGCTTTAGTGATGCAATTAGCACGATACATAGCACGTTTGTTTTGCCCTAAATAATGCGTGCGAGCAACAATTTCTTGTCCGGTATAACAACCTTTAGTAAAGCTAATCGCCTCTAATTTATCTAAATTAAGCATTTGCGGAACAAATTTTTCGCTTGTATCTGCATATAACCAAGGGATACCTGCTTGAATATCCAAGTTTAGCCAAGTATTAGCATCAACTAGAAGTGCTGAGTGTTTTGTTTGTAATTCTGTGCAGTATTGTTGTGCTTGTTCAGGCTCTGTGATAAATAAATAACTATTAGCTAGTTGCGGGTACTGGTACAGATTTTCTTGCGCTGCCAGTTCGGTATTATGCACGCCAATGATGCATAATTGTTCACTTAGATCAGTAAGTTGTACGTCCGCACGTAATACATACATCTGTAGTTTTTTTCTAACGGTACCGAGTAAATCAACCGTTAAAATAAGCTGGTAAGTTTCTTGTAACTTGATGATGATAAAAGTGCTAATGGTGCGGCCTTTTGCATTGCAATAAGCCCCTAGCTTAGGCTCAGAATCAACCAAAGCCTTAATGTCACAAGTGGTTTGCCCTTGTAGAAAAGTGGCAGCATCTTTACCGCTTATTGATAACACGCCTAAATGGCTCAGTGGAGCGATTGTTGCTTGATCATTGGCAGGTAATTGCTCAGATAGGTTTTGCGTATTTAAGAAGGTGATCCAGTCAGCGTGCATAAGTTGTAAGTATTGGTTTTTGTTGGCTGTTTTTATAGCACTTTTATGTGCCATTTAATATTAGTATTATAGCTTGCTACACTTAATTTTTCTTTGATTTAGTTGTTAATGAGAATTAGTTGCTTTTTAGTGTTTTTAACGTAAAATCTGCCGTTCATTTTCTGGTCCTGACGGAAGTTCACTCTCTCCTGACGGTTAAAAGGGAAGTTTGGTGCGGCTTTATGCCAATGCCAACGCTGCCCCCGCAACGGTAAATAAGTTTAAAATCAGCGAGAACCACTGTGCTTTGCATGGGAAGGTAACGATTTTAGTAGTCCATACTTATGAGCCCGGAGACCTGCCTGAAAATTTATTTGGTGCAGCGGAGGGCTGTGGACGAAATGAATCGCCCTTTGTTGCTGTTTGTTCGTTTTCTATTTCCTCCCTGTGTATTTACACTTTTTTGCGCGGGCGGCGCAGAGGGAATTATGAACAAACTTATTATTGCTAGTCCTCTTTTACTTAGCACTTTTCCTGTATCAGTCTATGCTGATAACACTCTAGCTCTTACTCCTCTTACGGTTACATCTACCCGTAGTCAACAAGATTCTCGACTTGTTTCTAGTACCGTGATTTCTCGACAAGATATTGAGCGCAAACAATTGAATAATATCGCGCAGGCTTTACGCGGCGTTGCAGGAATTAATATTGCTAATAGTGGTGGCTTAGGTAAACAGACCTCAATATTTATGCGCGGCACTGAATCTGATCATGTTTTAGTATTGATTGATGGCGTACGTGTTGGTTCTGCAACGTCAGGCAACGCTGCTTGGCAAAATATACCGATCAGTCAAATTGATTCTATTGAGGTAATTCGAGGGCCTAAATCTAGTTTATATGGCGCTGATGCTATCGGTGGCGTTATTCATATCCATACGCGAAATGCTGAAGCATCCTTGCCTGCATTTAGCCCTGAAATTTCTGTTGGTGTTGGTACTTATGGGCATTATAAAGTTGGCGCCGCTGTCAATGGAAAGTATGATAAAGCTTGGTATAGCTTGAGCGCCAGTCAGGAAGAAACTGAAGGCTTTAATGCTCGCGAAGATTTATATGAGCCTGATAGAGATGGTTTTGAAAATTACGCAGCAGCAGCACGTCTTGGTTATCAATTTACTGACTGGTTAACAATGGAAGGGCATCTTTTGTATAGTGCTGGGCATAATCAATATGATGGCAACTTTGATGCTTTTGGAGCGCCAACATCTAGCAGTGAGCCGCATTATACCGATGAATATACAGAATTAACTTATGGTGCTAAAGCAAGCATACAAGCGCTGGATTTTTGGCGTATAGATCTAGCGGGTGGTGAAAGTCGTGATGAATCAACTAATTATTTAGATGGTAGCAATAATGGCATTTTTGATACCCATAGAATGTCATTTTCAGCATTGAATAATTTTACCCTAGCACCTAAGCATTTAGTGTCTTTAGGTTATGATTTTCAGAATGATAAAGTACTAAGTGATGCAGGTTATGACAAAACAGAACGTTATAATCATGCCGTGTTTATTCAATATCAGGGTGAGTTTGCACAAAATCAAATTGCTCTAGCTTATCGCAGTGATTTTAATCAACAGTTTGGTCAAAATAGTACCTGGAATGCTTCATGGGGTTATGCTTTTGATAATGGTATTTTAGTCTCGGCTTCATATGGCACAGGTTTTAAGGCTCCGACTTTTAATGAGCTTTATTATCCAGGCTTTGGCAATGACAACTTAAATCCAGAAAAGTCTGAGAGCTATGAAATAGGCGTGAGTGGCGAGCATGATTTTTGGCACTGGTCAATCAACGGATATTTAACGTATATTGATGATTTGATTGTTTATGATAGCTCAATTTTTGCCCCTAATAATATAAGTCAAGCGCGCATTATGGGCTTAGAAGCTATGCTCGGCGGGCAAGTTTATGGGTTTGATATACAGGCAAATTATAGCGCTTTAAATCCAGAGAGTATGGATTCAGAGACTTATGGTAATATTTTACCTAGGCGTGCGCAGCAAACTTTTCGCTTGGATATTGATCGACAATTTGGTGATGCGAGTTTTGGAACAACCTTAAATTATGAAGGTCGTCGTTTTGATGATTTGGCTAATACAAAACCTATTGATAGTTTTGTTACTTGGGACTTAAGAGCGGAATATGAATTCTACGAACAGTTTACCTTGCAAGGCTCAATCAACAATATTTTAAATACTCAATATCAAACAGCGGCAGGCTATAATACGCCTGGTGTTACCGTTTTCTTTAATGTACGTTATGCGCCACCACTTTAAGAGGTTTATATGAACTGGATACAACAGAATAAAAATAATTTAACGATTTTTGCATTAGCCATATTAATGGCATTAACACGTTCTGATCATTTTGGTAGTGCGCTAACATTGCCGGATGCATCATTGGCTGTTTTTTATTTGGCCGGTATTTTTACTGGAGGACTTGCTAGTTTTGCTGTGTTATTAGCAGAGGCGGCGTTATTAGATTACGTATCGATTAGCCAATTTCAGGTCAGTGATTATTGTATTTCACCTGCTTATGTATTTTTAATACCTACTTATGCGGTGATGATTTTTGCAGGGCGTTGGAGTGCCAAATATGTAGAATTGAATGCTAACGATTTAAGTCGCCAGTTTGCTTATTTGCTAGCAGCTGGTTCGATTGCATTTCTTATTTCGAACGGTAGCTTTTATCTGCTTTCTGGTAAATTTCCGGAGATGTCTCTTGTAGAATATACAGGCCGTGTAGCTAAATATTACCCAGACTATGTGAGTTCAACTTTGATTTATAGTTTTGCTATTTTGCTATTTACTAAGTTGGTGCGCACAGTTTATTTGGAGAAATATAAACTAGCATAAGCTTGAGGGAGTGTGGGAGAGCTGAGAAGTCAGTTTCTCCCGTCTTTTAGTGCAGTTTTAAGATTCGACAAACTCAATACCAAAGCCTTTTCCAGTTTCTACTCGTATTATTTTAATAGGCCGAGCTATTGGGTCTTGTATGCCGTTAACGATGACTTCTAATATATCTCCTAACTGTACTTCTGGGTGATCTGTGCAATAGATAAACAATCCCCCATTAGACATATCAATGGTATGGGTTGTGATTGTTTGGCCTGAGTTAAAAGTAAGGTTAACACTAGCTCGATGTAATAATCGTGGATGTTGACGAAGCTCTTTCATGAGGAGTCTAGATTTTAAGGGTATGAAATGATATTAAGTGGGCGCTATTCTAGCAAACTTTAACCGGCATCCCAATTGCCTAAGTCAGAATTCATACCTTCACCATCTTTTTTACCATCTGCACCATAAGTGAATATATCCACAGCACCACGTTCGCCAGGACTAAGATAAAGATAGACATTGCCCCAAGGGTCTTTAGGTAAGCGGTCTAAGTATTTAGGTTGTAAAATTTCCAAACCTTCTTCGGTCGTTGGGTAATTAAATTTATCTAGCTTATACAGGTTTAATGCTGATTCAATGGCGCGGATATCTTGTTTGGCTTTGGTTAAGCGTGCTGTATCTGGGCGATCCATTACCTGTGGAACAACAACAGCCGCTAGAATGCCGAGTATGACCACTACGACCATAATTTCAATTAAGGTGAAACCTTGAGTGAGTTTTTTTCTCATAAAATAATTAGCCTGCAAGTTGGTTAAGATTAAAAATAGGTAACATAATTGCTAAAACAATGGTCAAGACAATACCGCCCATGCTTAGTAGCAATAAAGGTTCTAAAAGGGTCAAAAAACTAGAAATCCAGCCTTCTAATTCACGTTCTTGTGTTTCTGCCGCTTTTTCCAGCATTGCATCAAGCTGACCACTAGATTCGCCACTCGCAATTAGATGAATAGTCAATGGTGGAAAGCCTATGCCTCGCTTTAAGGCATGAGACAAACTACTGCCTTCGCGGATTTGTTGAATGGCTTGGTCTATCGTATCGCTCATAGGGACATTTGTCACTACCTTGGAAGCTATGCTGAGCGCACTTAGCATAGGGACGCCACTGACTAATAAGGTGCTTAATGTACGACATAAGCGAGCACTATTTAGGGTGCGAATTAAAGGCGAAACGAGAGGTATTTTAAGCAAAAATAAATGCCACTGTCGTTTAATTTTTGGTTTTTGTAATAATAAGTACAGTGATACTGATGCCGCAACAATGGCAAGTGCGATAAGCAAGCCATGATTTTGTAATAGTTCACTTAAGGCAATTAAGTTTTGCGTTAAGGGGGGCAGATCTTGATCCATACTATCAAAAACATGAATAATTTGTGGTACGACATAAGTCAGCAAGCCAACAACTACGAAGATGGCGATAACAGAAAGAATAATCGGGTAGAGTAGAGCGCCTAGAATTTTTTGTTTTAATTGTTGGCTGCGTTCGACATGATCAGCAAGCCGTTCAAAGACGATAGCAAGATCACCGGATTGTTCGCCTGCAGCAACAGTAGCAATGAAATCTTTACGAAATATGCGCGGAAAAGCTTCCATTGCCGAGGCGAGCGGTTTTCCGGTTAAGACTTCGGAGCGAACCGCCATTAATACCATAGTTATTTTTGGGCTTTCGCTTTGTTGGGCAACAGCCTGTAGGGATTCTTCTAAGGGTAGTGCTGCACGGACTAAAGTAGCAAGTTGGCGTGTTAATAGTGATAATTCAGAGGCTCTTAGAGTGGGAGCAAATAAACTTTTCTGTTTTTTATTGCTTGATGCTTTAACTGCATTAACCTCTATAGGCTTGAGGTCTTGGGTGCGCAGTTGTTGTCGTGCCTGACGAGCGGTATCGCTTTCGAGGATACCTTTCTTTTTTCGGCCATTTTTATCTAGGGCAACATAACTGTAAGCAGGCATTAATCTTCCTTGGTGACTCGTAGCACTTCATCAAGACTGGTTAAGCCTTTTTTAACTTGCTCAAACCCATTATGACGAATTGATTGGGTTTGCTGGCGCGCAATTTTTTCTAATACTGTTGCACTGGATTGGCTGTGAATAGCATCACGCATAGAGCCATCAATTTGAATGATTTCATAAATACCCATACGCCCTTGGTAGCCTAAATGGTGACAACTAGGACAGCCAACGGGTTTATATAAGGTTAAAGGTAATTCGCTCGAATTAACATCCATTAAATCAGTAGTTGTGGTGTCGGCTTGATAGGGTTCGCGACAGTCAGGGCAAAGTGTACGGACTAAACGTTGAGCAAGAACACCTAATAAACTAGAAGAAAGCAAGAAAGGTTCAATGCCCATATCCATAAGTCGAGAAATAGCACCTACAGCAGTATTCGTATGTAAGGTTGAAAGCACTAAGTGACCGGTTAAACTAGCCTGTACGGCAATATGAGCCGTTTCAGAATCGCGAATTTCTCCGACCATAACGATATCAGGATCTTGGCGCAAAATTGCTCGTAAGCCGCGCGAGAAATCCATCTCGATTTTTGCATTCACTGCGGTCTGGCTAATACCGTCAAGATGGTACTCAATCGGATCCTCAATGGTCATAATACTTCGATCCGTATGGTTTAGCTCAGTAAGGCCCGCGTATAAAGTGGTCGTTTTACCAGAACCTGTCGGGCCAGTAACAAGAATAATGCCATGTGGATATTTTAATAAAGTGCTTAAGCGTTGTTGGTCGACTTCCTGCATGCCCATTTTGGATAAGTCCATGCGTCCTGCTTGCTTGTCCAATAGACGCATAACCACGCGTTCGCCATGACCGCTAGGTAAAGTTGAAACCCTTAAATCAATAGCATGACCGGCAACTTTTAGGGAGATACGGCCATCTTGAGGTAGGCGTTTTTCGGCAATATCTAATTTTGCCATGACCTTAATACGTGAGACCATTAATGAGGCGAGTGCTTTTTGTAGGATCAGGACTTCACGCAAAATACCATCGACACGAAAACGTACGCGCAAACGTTCTTCAAACGGTTCAATATGAATATCAGAAGCTTGCTCTTTGATTGATTCAGTTAAAATAGCATTAATTAAACGAATGATTGGCGCATCATCCGTGCTATCCATTAAGTCTTCAGCTTCTGGAACTAACTCTGAAAGATCCCCTAATTGCTCGTCATCAAACTCTTCCATTTCCTGCATGGTATTAGATGACCCGCTATGATAAATCCGCTGTAGCTCGATGTTAAACTGATTTTCAGGTACTTTTAGTAATTGCACGGGGGCGTTAAATGCTCGCCGCGCTTCTTGTATGGCGCTTATTTGTGTGGCGTCATGTATCCATAGCTGGGTAATTTGATCCGCTTGATGCAATAAAACACCGTGATTTTTAGAAAAACTATAAGGAAGAATCATTGCTATGTACTATTGCCCAACAGCTAAAGGTAAAGTAACCGACCCTTCTGTTACAGGCTCAAAATCAGGCATTTGATAACGATCTGGATCAGGTCGAACTAATAAACTTTTTTGGTTAAATTTATCTTGTTCTATTCTCATTTCATCAAAAGCTCGACTCGTTTCTGTATCACTAGCATATTGGGTTTGAATGATTTTTGGTTTAAGAAATACCATTAGAGTGCGTTTTGTGACGTTGGTTTCATGAACCTTAAATAACCAGCCTAAGTAAGGTATATCCATTAACCAAGGTATTCCAGAGGCGGAGTCGGTAGTAACATCATCCATTAGTCCACCAAGAACTAATATTTTTCCATCATTGATTAAGACATTACTTGTAATTGAGCGTTTCGTAGTAATTAAATCAACAGCTTCAGTGTCTGGAGATACTGTAGAAATTTCTTGAAAAACTTCGAGACCTATACGCCCGCCGGCATTAATTTGTGGTTTAACTCGTAAAGTTAGGCCAACATCTTCACGTTGCACGGTTTGAAAGGGGTTGGTTGCTCCTTCATTGCTACTTTGTGTGAAAGAGCCGGTCACAAAAGGAACATTTTTACCAACGATGATTTCAGCTTCTTTGTTATCTACCGTTAATATTCTCGGTGCAGATAAAATATTAAAATCAGAATCACCTTGTATCGCGTTAATTAATACGCCAAAGCTATCATTAGCAATTAATCCAGTAAATCCACCAGTTGCTGCCGCTGCCGCTGCTTTACCTGCTTCACCATTTGCTAATTCACTAAGTGTGCCAAGTAATGTGCCATTGTTCGTGCTTCCCATAAAACCTTTAGTGCTGCCTGACTGCCCTGCAACTCCCCATTCAACACCTATTTTGTTTGATGCATCTAAGGAAACCTCAGCAATAATGGCCTCAATTAAAACTTGTAAACGTGGAATATCTAACTGTTTAATGACGCTTGATAAGGATCGAAATTCTTCCAATTCAGAGGAAATAATAATCGAATTGGTTGCTTCATCAGCAATAATACTTGATGGCTCTTTAATTTCCGATTTTCTTTTTACACTTTTTGCTTGTGCATTAATGATTTGATCTAAAATTGGCGCTAACTCAATGGCAGACGCATGTTTTAGGTAGACAACATGGTGTGAAGAGTTGGTGTGTGTAGGTGAATCAAGTTTGCGAATGATCTTTTTTAGGCGGGCGCGATCCATCATTTCGCCACTAATTAAGATACTGTTAGTGCGTTTGTCGACACTTAAGTGAATGGTTGTTTGCCCTGCCTTTGTTTTTGGCAGCATGCTTTTTAGGGTATTTAAAATTTGACTCGCATCAGCTTTAGCGAGAGGAATAATATCAATTTCATCATTGGATGCTTTGTCCATGTTATCGATAACGTTCATCAAGCGGGCGATGTTTTGTTCGCTGTCGGATAGGATGATCAGGTTGGTTGATGCATAGGCGGCTATATAGCCTTCTTTGGGCATCAGGGGGCGTAATACAGGGATTAACTTAACGGCAGAGATATTCTTGATTTTTATAACTTGAGTAACTTGTTTAGCGCCTGGATGTGCGGGACCTTTTTCATTGACTGGTGAGGGTCTTTGTTTGGCTTCCATTAATGGCACAATATGTATGACATCACCTTGCTCTACAGCAATATAGCCATGAGTACGTAAGGCACTTAAAAAAATATTATAAAGGTCATCGGCACTTACCGGAGTGCCTGAATAAATTGTCAGCTTACCTTTGACTCTAGGGTCAATTAAGAAGTTTTTTTTGGTTTCTTTGCTAATAGTGGCAATAACTGAACGTATGTCAGCATCGACAAAATTAAGGGTAATGTTTTCTTCGATTTTATTGACGGTATTGTCTGCAGAAAAACTTACTGAAGTAAAAGATAATAGAAGTAAAAAACTTAAGTACCGAGCAAATTTACACATAAAAACCAAGAAATAGGGGGAGTTAAAAGCCAAAGCTCCCTTTAGCTTTTTGCATGCTAAGGGGCGAAAATTCAATAATACCCAAGTCTGACTTGTCTTTTGACTCCACGACCGCGCTAGAAAAACACTTGCGTAGCTCGCTATGCGCCCATTTTTCTAACACACCCGTGAAGCCAAAATCCTGCGTCATATTTTCAGGTATTACTAAACTCTCGCTCCTAAGGGAGCTTGTTATCTTACAAAATTAATTAAATGACGTGCCGTTTGTTGCTGGTAGAGTAGGCATAGTTTGCTTAGGGAATTCACCTGTTAAAGCATTTAAGAAAGCAACAATATCAGCAGTTTCTTCAACTGATAGTTTCTTATCTAACTGAACTTTAGCCATAACTTTAACTGCCTTTTCTAGCGTTTCCACTGAACCGTTATGGAAATAAGGTGCTGTTAAAGCAATATTACGTAGAGTAGGGACTTTAAAAAAGTGTTCGTCTCCACTTTTAGCGGTTACTTCAAAAAGGCCTTTGTCATTAGCAAATTGATATTTCTTTTCTAAGAAAGCGTTGTTAATAACTGGGAATTTTTGGAAAGAACCACCGCCATTAAAGGCTGGGCCGCTATGACATGTTGTACAGCCTAATTTTGCAACTGATTTTAAACCACGTATTTGCTGTGCAGTTAAAGCTTTTTTATCACCTTTGGCATATTTGTCATAAGCACTGTTAGGGGTAATTAATGTTCTTTCGTAAGCTGCAATCGCTTTAGTCGCGTTATCTTTTGAGATCGAGTTTTCGCCAAATGCTTTATCAAAATACGCTTGATAACCTTCAATTGATTTTAAGCGTACGACGACGTCATCCCAGCTTTTCATGCCCATTTCGATAGGGTTGGTTACAGGGCCGGCAGCTTGTTCTTCTAAGCTAGCAGCACGACCGTCCCAGAACTGTACTTTATTAAAGGCGGAATTCCAGACAGTAGGTGCACTACGACCACCTGTTTGTCCGTGAACGCCCATAGAGTTAGGGCGGTTATCTTCGCCACCTAACATAGTGTTATGGCAAGAAGCACAAGAAACCGTACCGGTCGATGATAGTCTTGGGTCATGATATAAAATACGACCTAATTCAACTTTCTCAGCAGTAGTAGGGTTGTTAGCTGGTGCCGGAGCTGTTGTTGGTAGGGCTTCCCACGCTGAGGCGACTGAAATTGATCCTACAAGTGTTATTGCAGAAACAATAGAACGAATTTTTGGCATACCTTCCTCCAGGTTATTATAATTTTTTTAGGCTTTAAATATAAGACGTTAAATAGTATCACACTTGAGTTGTATTTGATGTCTCTAATCAGGTAAAGATAAAAGACAGCATCGGTGTGTTTTTTGCTTTAGTTGCTTGGCGGTATTTGCGCTATGAAATTTGCAGGATAGTCTCTTTATATTTCAAGTGTTTTATGTAATGATTGCTGTATTGTTTTGTTTTAGTAAGATATTTGGGATTTTTAATGGCTGCAGTGATGGAAGAAAAGGCGGTACGAGGTTTACGTGAAATTGCTTTGTTAGGGTTTGTCGTGATCGCTCTTTTTTATTTTATTTCTTTGGTTTCATTTAGTCATGAAGATGCTGGCTGGTCGCATAGTGGAGCTCATACCGGTATTACGAATGCGGGGGGCATCGTTGGTGCTTGGTTGGCTGATGTTTCTTTTAGTTTTTTTGGTGTTATTGCGTTTAGTTTTCCGTTGATTATTCTTTGGCAAGGTTATTTGTTTTTTACTAAAAAAACTATCCATGCTACAGGCTGGTTTAATTATGTTCGGTGGTTTGGTCTTGTACTCGCTATTATTTCTGCGACTACCGTTTGTTATTTGCATTTATTACGCTGTCGAATTGAGTTACCTAGAAATAGTGGCGGCATAGTCGGTCAAGAATTGGGTGATAGTTTAGTCGTCACCTTTGGTAATTCGGGCGCAACTTTATTTTTGTTGGCAGTTTTTTTCTCTGGAATAACCTTGTACACCAATATCTCATGGTTTCGAGTTATGGAACTTGTGGGTAAATATACTTTATTCTTAAGCTGTTTTGCTTACCAAAAAACATTGAAATTTTGGGAGCAAGTAACAGCACGAGAAAGTGGTTCAGCCTCTGCTCGTTCAAGCCAAACTAAGACTGCACCAAGCATGCCTAAAATAGAGAGTAAGGACTCTATTCCTGATAATGTACGTGTGATTAAGCCAGCCCCCAGCCAAGTCAAAAAAACGCCAAGCATTAATGTGTTAGAAAGTGTAGAAGCTAGTTTTTCTGAGCCGGTTGTGCTTAAGACAAAAAGTCAAGTAGACCTGTTTAAGGATGAAGTCGAAGCGGGTGCATTACCAAGCCCTGAGTTGCTGGATATTATTGTTAATACGGTGAACGGTTATTCGGCTGATGAACTGGAGGATATGTCGCGCTTAGTAGAGCAAGCTTTGCTAGACTTTAATGTGGTCGTGGAAGTAACCGCAGTATTGCCGGGGCCAGTAATTACACGCTTTGAAATGCAACCTGCAGCAGGCATTAAGGTAAGTCGAATTACTGGTTTAGCAAAAGATTTGGCTCGTGCTTTATCGGTAACTAGTGTACGTATCGTAGAAGTCATTACGGGTAAATCTGTGATTGGTTTAGAAATTCCCAATCAAGAGCGCGAAATGGTTTCGTTTAGAGAGGGAATAGAGTCGGCTAAATTTGCTAAAGCTAAGTCGCCTTTGACGATGCTTTTAGGTAAAGATATTTCTGGCTCACCGGTAACTGCTGATTTAGCTAAAATGCCGCACTTATTAGTCGCGGGAACGACAGGTTCGGGTAAGTCAGTTGCGATTAATACCATGATTCTCAGTATGCTATATAAAGCGACACCTGATGAAGTCAGAATGATTATGATTGACCCTAAAATGCTGGAATTATCTGTTTATGAAGGGATACCGCATTTATTAACGCCTGTTGTAACGGATATGAAAGATGCTGCCAATGCTTTGCGCTGGGCAGTTGCTGAGATGGAGCGGCGCTATAAATTGATGTCTAAGGTCGGTGTTAGAAATTTAGCCGGATTTAATCACGCAGTACGAGAAGCGGAAAAGCGTGGTGAACCGATTAAAGATCCTATGTACACTTATGAAGTTGAGTTAGCAGAAGGAGCAAGTATACCGACACTAAGCACCTTGCCGCATATTGTTATCGTGATTGATGAATTAGCAGACATGATGATGATTGTTGGTAAAAAAGTAGAGGAGTTGATTGCGCGTTTAGCCCAAAAAGCGCGTGCTGCAGGTATTCATTTGATTTTAGCAACGCAACGTCCGTCAGTGGATGTTTTAACAGGCTTAATCAAGGCTAACGTACCTTCAAGGCTTTCATTTCAAGTATCTTCACGTATTGATTCGCGTACAGTATTAGACCAAGGTGGCGCTGAATTCTTGCTTGGTAATGGTGATATGTTATTTATGCCGGCAGGAACAAATATTCCTGTACGGGCGCACGGAGCTTTTGTTGATGATCACGAAGTACATCACATTGTTGAATTTTTGAAGAAAACTGCACCAGCCAATTATTTAGAAGAAATTACCCAAGAATATTCAGATGCGGGTGATGGTTCTTTTGTGACGGGGCAAGATGCAATTGATTCAGAAATGGATGAACTTTATGATCAAGCAGTGGCTTTTGTCACAGAGTCGCGCAAAGCTTCAATTTCCAGCGTACAAAGAAAGTTTAAAGTGGGCTATAACCGTGCTGCATCAATGATCGAAGCAATGGAGATGGCGGGAGTTGTGTCGCCCGCAGAAGGTAGCGGTACCCGCCAAGTACTAGCGCCGCCACCGATTAGAGAAGATTAAAATGAATTACGCATTGATTGGTTCGGTGATTTTTTTTGTTGCTACGTTTTTTAGTTGGCTACTTATAAAGTTTAATTATGCTGATAAATCTAAACAAGTAAAGTGGGCTTTGTTTGTCTTGTTTTTTTGGTTATTAAACTTCCTACAATTGATTGTTTTGGCTTTTTATTACCAGTTAAATTATTAATTTTGTACTCGTGATGCTAGTAAGTTAAAACTTTAGCAATTAAAGGTTGTAGCTAAAACCACTTTCTATATGACAATAAAAAGCCTCTTATTATAGAGGCTTATCATTAAACTTTACACAATGTATCTAAGGTAAGGGTCAAAAAGGCACATCATCATAATTATCGTTTTGTGCGTAGCTAGTCTGTGCTTGTTGTGGCGCCTGTTGTTGAGGAGTTGTAGCAGTAGGTTGGCGATAGTTTTGTTGTGGTTGTGCGACTTGAGCTGGCTCTGTGCGCTTACCACCAACAAGATCCAGAATGCTGGCATTCAGTTCTAAGCTAGTTTTAGTTGTGCCATCTTGTGCTTGGTATTCGTTTTGAGATAACTCGCCTGAAACAAAAACTTGTTGGCCTTTTTTTAAGTAACTAGGGAATGAGCCTTCTGCGCGTCGTCCCCATAAGGCAACTCTAATCCAGATTGTTTGTTGTCTATCACCAAAACCAACATTGTTTGCTACAGTTACATTTAATACTGTTTGTCCGCTTGGGGTTGATCTTACTTCAGCATCTCTACCAATAGTGCCGGTGAAACTAAAAACATTACTCATGGATATTATTCCTGTTAATTTGGGTGTAATTATTCTGAGAAATTATACACCGTAATCAGGAGAATTGCTTTAAGCGCAGGGTGTCATTTTAGGCTTTCCAGTTGCCATTATTCTTGAAAAAATCATCGGTATATTTGTCTCTTATGTTATAACATCCGTTTAATTTTGAGCTTACTTATGACTAATAACGATATTTTACGCCGTATTCGCTACACTTTTGATTTTGATGACTCCAAAATGATTGCTATATTTGCTTTGGCCGATTGTGAAGTAACAAGGGAGCAGGTGATTAATTGGCTGAAAAAAGATGATGACTCCGATTATCGGGCTTGTAAAGATGAGCAAATGGCATTCTTTTTGAATGGATTAATTAATGATAAACGTGGTAAAAGAGAGGGAGTGCAGCCTGAAATAGAAAAACAATTGACTAATAATATTATTTTTAGAAAGTTGAAAATAGCTTTAGATCTTAAAGATGAAGATATATTACAGTTGATGACTTTGGCTGATTTTTCGATGAGTAAGCATGAGTTGAGTGCATTTTTTCGTAAGCCAGGGCATAAAAATTATCGCGAATGCAAAGATCAGATTCTGCGTAATTTTTTACAGGGCGTGCAACTGCAATATCGTTCTGAGGCTTAAAGGTAGTACTTAGTGTTTTTTTGTGAATAATAAAAATGATTAACTTTTTAAATAAATTACATGATTATTTGGATCTAACCCGTGCCTTTGATTTTTTAGGGCCTTTGGCATTAAGGATGTATTTGGTTCCTATTATGTGGATGGCAGGCAGGCATAAATATACGGGCTTTGATAGTACAGTCGCTTGGTTTGGTAATACTGAATGGGGGTTGGGTTTGCCATTTCCTACTCTTATGGCTGGGTTAGTGACTGGAACTGAGCTTGTCGGTGCTGTGTTTTTATTGCTTGGTTTTGCGGTGCGCTGGATTTCTATTCCTTTGTTTATCACCATGATTGTTGCCGCCTGTACGGTGCATTTACCTAATGGTTGGTTGGCTGTTTCTGAAGGAAGTGGTTTGTTTGCTACAGAAAGAACGATAGCCGCTACTGAGCGATTGAGTCAAGCTAAGGAAATTCTTCAGCAATACGGTGATTATGACTGGCTAACCGAGCAAGGTAGTTTTGTGGTTTTAAATAATGGTGTTGAATTTGCTGTTACTTATGCGATTATGTTGTTAATGTTGATTTTTGTAGGTGCTGGTCGTTACCTAAGCTTGGACTATTGGATAGCTAAAAAATTCCGTTACCAAGCGAGTATGTATACCCGGTTTTGAAATGCAAAAATATAGCATTATCATTCCCACTTTAAATGAAGCGTCAGGCATAGGAGAGTGTCTGCTGGCACTGCAAGAGTTAAGGGTAGAGTGCCAATTGATTATTGCTGATGGTGGAAGTGCTGATGATACTAGAGAGATTTCCTTACCGCTGGTTGATGTATTTATTACAGTTCCTAAGGGGCGAGCAGTACAAATGAATGCCGGTGCGCAAAAGGCATTGACCGATGTGTTGATTTTCTTGCATGCGGATACTTTTTTGCCTGGAAATCCTCTGGACCTTATTCAGCATGCCATCAATAGTGGCGCGCAATGGGGGCGTTTTGATATGCAATTAGTAGGCGAGAGTTCTATGTTGAAAGTTGTTGCGGCAATGATGAACTGGCGTTCGCGTTTAACAGGGATAGCGACAGGTGATCAAGTCATTTTTGTAACACGCTCCGCATTTCAGGAGGTTGGTTGTTTTCCTGATATTGCATTAATGGAAGATATTGCCATTAGTAAGAATTTGAAAAAAATATCAGAATGTTATTGTTTGACGGCTAAAGTGCAAAGCTCTGGTCGGCGCTGGGAGGCCTTTGGTGTTTGGCGCACGATAGTGTTGATGTGGAGTTTACGTTTACGTTATTGGTTCGGAACTGAGCCGGACGCTTTGGCTAAGTTATATCGACAGGGTAAAGTTTTTAACAAGACTCTTTAATTTCCAATGGAGTGGTTTTAGTTTGAGAATGGCCAATGGCGCTGTTAAGTACCCATGTGAAATTAAGTCAACAGTTTAATAATATGCCATGATTTGTATGGTGCATCCGAATTGATTAGTACCGAAAAATCCTCTTAACCCATCTTCGTCACTTATATAGTCACTTCTCCATTATTTCCATGAGTTAAATTTTTCAATCGGTCTCAGTTGGCACTACAGATTTCATATCGACAATTGTCTTAAGTTTTCCTATAGGGTCGGGGTTTATGTTTAACGCAGTGTAGAGGTGTTTTTGTCGGGTTTCT
>JAUVAA010000130.1 GCA_030591965.1 bacterium | reverse complement strand
TAAAAAATCGTTTTATACGTAAATTATTAAGCCATACTGTTGGGGTTTATTTAAATAAGTTACTGGGGCGAAACGCGTTACAGTTTGAAGGTTTGGTGGAAATTTAAAAGTCGAACATGGCGTAATAGTTATAAATTTATAGCGTCATTTAGGTTAATTATCATAAAACTGCTTTATGATACCTGATCTTCACTTTTTAAGTGATAGCAATATTATAGGTACATAAGTCCTTAGCTCGATAATAGATGAGAGGCCATCAAGCCAATGAAATTTAATTATAAAACAATTAGCATAGAAACAATGGACGCTCACTTAGAGGCAATACGCCAAGGGCGAGAGCAGTATATTTTAGAGCACCCCCAAGATGCTGAAGATATAAGAAGCCTAGTTGCTGCTAGATTATAAAAAGTTAGAAGAATATTGATACTTGTAAAAATTCGCCATCTAGTTGAATATTATGGAACTATACAAATAATACTCTGACTTTGTAGGCTGAGCTTCATATTCTTCTACCATTTTCCTTGAAATAGATTACTTTGCTGTTTAAACTCATCGCTTTAACAGCGAAACTCCATTTTCGGCAAGCCGTTAAATTTAGGGTTAAGCTTTTGCAAGAAAGTTAACTACCTTATCAAGGCGCTCCTAAACATCAGCAATGAATACTAATAAAGCTTTAGATGTGTTATTTCTTTCTCGAACGGTGAAAAAACATCGCTATTTTAATTTGCTTGTAGAAAATGCCTTGGCTGATTTTAACTGTAAAGTTATTTCCTATCATTTTTTACCAAAAGCTTCGAGCAGCTCTATAGTTGCAATTAGTCCTACTGACCTTGAAGAAATCACTGATAAGCTCCTAGAGGAGCTTTTTAATGCTAGATCAGGTTTTTGGGTTGAACAGCTATTTAAGCCTCTAGTAAGTGCTTTGAGCCGAAAGCAAGTGCCTAGAATTTATAACAGACTTTTTAGTTTACTTGAGCAACAGCAACCAGCTTGCATTAGCATATGGAATGGTCATAAATATCGAGATAATATTTTGAAAGCCGTAAACATGCATTTTTCCATCCCTGTGCTGTATTTGGAAAATGGTTTATTACCCGATAGTACTACTTTTGATGAGCAGGGAATTAACGCTTTAAATTGCATCCCTAAAGCTCCAGAATTTTTTAAGAATGGAGAATTTGGTGAATATAAGTCACGTACTATAGTTGGCCGTGAGTACACTCATAAAGTCACAGCTCTACAAAATGCGCTTCCCGAAAAATACTTATTGGTGCCATTTCAAAAAGAAAGGGACTCGCAAATACTGGAGAACTCACCTCATATAAAATCGATGACTCAGCTATTTAATTTGGTCAAAGAAGCATTGGATGCTTCTAGTTTAGGCGATGTTCATGTGATTTTCCGCGAACACCCTAGCTCTAAAACACCCTATAACGGCCTGCGAGAAACGGCTAGTAAGCATCCTAAGTTACATTTTGATGAAAGCACTCCGCTAAATGATGCCATCGCTAATGCCACTGCAGTAATTACCATTAATTCTTCGGTTGGCCTTGAAGCTCTATTATTAAATAAAAAGGTTATTGTACTGGGTGATGCTTATTATTCTCTGAAGGGCTTAGTGTTAACAGCGCACGACTTTTTAAGTCTAACTTCAGCCATAAAAGCATTGCATAATTTCACTATCGATAAGGTGCTTAGAGATAATTTTTTAGCTTATTTGGCTAACTTCTACATTGTTGAAGGCAGCTGGGGAAAAGTCGATGAAACACACTTTAAAGCAGTTAACGCAAGATACCATGACTTCTTTACAGAACATTGTCACAAAAGTAACTTAAACTGAGCACGGCATATGAAAAGCTTTGGGGGTTCAGAGTCGGTTGTAATGCTAATTTTTATAGGGCATGCGTAACATCAGTTACTTAAAATTAAATACCTAGGATTCTAAAGTTGACAGTACAAAAAGATTTTTCTGATGTTTTACAAGAGCACCAGCAAGTAACTAATCAGTTGACGAGTTGTACGCCGCTTATCACTGCCGCATCAAAACTTATTATAAGTAGTTTAACTTCTGGGCATAAAATATTGCTTTGTGGCAATGGTGGTAGTGCGGCAGATTGTCAGCATTTTGCTGCCGAACTGGTGATTCGCTATCATAAAAAGCGGCGCGCTTACCCAGCGATTGCTTTAACAACAGATAGCTCTATTTTGACTGCGCACTCTAATGATTTTTCTTTTGATAGCCTGTTTTCACGTCAAGTTGAAGCATTAGGCTCCACCGGTGATTGTTTAATTGCTATGTCTACGTCAGGTAATAGTGAGAACATCATCCAAGCTGCCATTACCGCTAAGCAACAAAATATGACGGTGATAGGTTTAATAGGCGGTGATGGCGGCCGTTTAAAAGAATTGGTTGATATGCCGGTTGTGATTCCTTCGCAAACGACGGCGAGAATTCAGGAAGCCCATATGTTAATTTATCACTGGTGGTGTGAAAGAGTTGATGAGGTCAGTGCATGATCAGTGAAATACCACATTTTAAAAGCCTAAATATTCTAGTGGTGGGCGATGTTATGCTCGACTATTATTGGTCTGGGTCGACTACACGAGTATCCCCAGAGGCTCCAGTTCCTATCGTTAAAGTATCCAAAAAAGAAAGTCGAGCGGGTGGCGCTGGGAACGTCGCATTAAATATCGCGTCTTTAGCGGCTAACGTCACCTTATTAGGCATAGTGGGTAATGATGACGAAGCGAATGAGCTAAAAGAATTATTATCACAAAAGGGCGTTCTGTGTGATTTCTTAAAAAGTAATAACCGCCCTACTACTTGCAAATTGCGTATTGTGGCTCAGCACCAACAGTTGATTCGTTTAGATTTTGAAGAGCCTTTAATTGACTTTAATTATGCTGAACTACTAGAACATTATCAAAAGGCATTAGATAGTGCCGATGTGGTGATTTTTTCTGATTATGATAAAGGCGTTTTAGCGCATATTCCAGAGCTACTAGAGTTAGCTAATGCTCGTGGCGTGAAAAGCCTAGTTGACCCTAAAGGTTCGGACTTCTCGCGTTATTCTTGCTCAACATTAATTACGCCCAATCATTCTGAATTTCAGGCTGTTGTTGGAGTTTGTCATGATAATGAGCAAATTATCAGCAAAGGACAGGCTTTACTTAAGCAGCATAATATTGAAGCCTTATTAGTGACTTTAAGTGAACATGGCATGGCTTTAATTAAAAAATCAGAAGCCTATTTTTTGCCTACTCATGCGCGTGAAGTTTTTGATGTAACGGGGGCTGGTGATACGGTAATTGCCAGCATGGCTTTAGGCGTTGCTTCGGGTCTTGGCTTACAGCATGCGATGCATTTAGCAAATATGGCCGCAGGCATCGTAGTGGGTAAATTTGGTACTTCAACGGTATCCAGCCAAGAGTTAAATCGTGCTTTGCATGGCGATAAGGAGAATATTAGCAGCGTTGTTTCAGAAGAAGAATTAGAAAGTGTGATTGTGTTTGCGCAAGAAAGTGGCGAAAAAGTGGTCATGACCAACGGTTGTTTTGATATTTTACACGCGGGACATGTCGCTTATCTTGAGCAAGCTAGATTATTAGGTGATCGGCTGGTTGTTGCTATCAATTCAGATGAATCGGTTAGACAATTAAAAGGCGAATCGCGACCGATCAATAAAATTGAGGATCGCATGACGATTATCGCCGCGCTCGGCTGTGTGGACTGGGTAGTCCCATTTTATGAAGAAACACCAGAACGTATTTATAATAAATTTTTACCTGATGTGTTGGTTAAAGGCGGCGATTATAAACCCGAAGAAGTCGTTGGTGCAGAGGCGGTTATTAAAGCGGGCGGTAAAGTACAAATTCTCGATTTTGTTGATGGCAAGTCTACAACTAGAACGATTGAACGTATAAAAAATCAGTAAGCATTTCACTGCGAATTTGGAGAGAAATGATGGTGTTAGCAACAAAAAAATAAGTATTAATCAGTGCTGACGAGTATTTGGAGGCTGAGCTAAAGCAGGAGCTAGCGCTAATCATGAGCGCATTTCTGGTAATATTTATAGAAAATTAGGTAACCACTTAGAATGTTTACCCTGCGAACCTTTTGGTTCGGATATGAAAGTAAAGGTTGGTGCCAATTTCTTTTATTCTGATGTGCTAGTGGATTGTGCATTTAATGAAGCACAGGCCTATTATACAGAGACACCCATTATTATTGTTGAAGTGCTTTCTAAGTCAACTTGTCAAAAAGATAGAACGACTAAACGCTTTGCTTACCTTAATATACCTAGCTTGCAAGAATATGTGCTGATTGAGCAGGATTTTGTGGATACTGAAGTGGTGAGTAGAAAAAATGACTGGAGTTCAAAGCACTACTTTTTAGGTGATGAAGTGACTTTTGAATCCATTAATTTAAGCTTATTAGTAGCAGATATTTATTATCGCGTACAAAATGATAATATGTTGTCATTTAATACCAAGAATAAGTAATGTGGCTACAAACTTAAGACGGAACAAAGCATAATGGGCAAGAGAATCTACGATTTCCCCTCACCCAACCCTCTTCTTGCGGGGAAGGGTTGGGGCACTGCCATTAAGTTAAGAAGAGACCATAGGATGTGCTGACGATAGGAAGCGCATCAATCGCAAAAGATGCGCTTCGTTCCTCAGCACATCCTATACAGATTGCTTAACCTAATGGCAGTGGAGACATAAAATGACTTCTTTTTCTCACACTATTTATACTGACAAAATAACATATCCCGTTTTAAGTGCGTACCAGTAATGTTAAGCACTCTTCAATACTTGATTTTAACCTCAGTAGTAACCAATCCACTTAATTTTAATACGTAAAGGCGTAAACTATGATCATTGTCACAGGCGGTGCCGGCTTTATCGGCAGTAATATTGTTAAAACTCTAAATCAACAAGGGCGTAGCGACATTATTGTGGTTGATGATCTTACTGATGGTAAGAAATTTCGTAATATTGCCGATTGTGATATTGCTGATTATTGGGATAAAGAAGATTTTCTGCATCGAATTCAAACCAATGCGGGTTTACCTGTCAATATAGAGGTTATTTTTCATGAAGGTGCTTGTTCCTCTACGACAGAGTGGGACGGTAAATTTATGATGCAAAATAATTATGAATATTCTAAAACCTTATTGCATTATGTATTAGAACACTCTATTGCTTTTATTTATGCCTCTTCTGCAGCGACTTATGGCGATACAAAACAGTTTACCGAAAGTCGTGAATTTGAAAATCCTCTGAATGTCTATGGCTATTCTAAATGGCAGTTTGATCAATATGTACGTAGCCTTAAGTTAGACAATCAAAGTCAAGTGGTTGGCTTACGTTACTTTAATGTCTACGGCCCTAGAGAGCAGCATAAAGACAGTATGGCGAGCGTTGCCTTTCATTTACATAATCAATTATTAAAAGGTGAAAACCCAAAATTATTTGCTGGTTGTGATGGTTATGAGGATGGTGGACAGTTACGTGACTTTATTTATGTTGATGATATTGTGGCGGTAAATTTGTGGTTATTTGCTCACCCGGAGGTTAATGGAATATTTAATGTCGGTACGGGTAAAGCCCAGTCATTTAAAGATGTTGCCAATGCGGTGATTGATTTCCATAAAAAAGGTGAAATTGAATACATTCCATTTCCAGATCATTTAAAAGGCAGTTATCAAAGTTTTACTCAAGCGGATATAAACAAGTTACGTACAGCAGGCTATGCCGCTGAATTTAAAACAGTGCAACAAGGTGTTGCACTCTATTTGGCTGAACTCTCTAAATAACGCTTAATCATGGCTAATAATTTTGACTCCCCTGAAAAAATAACCATACTCCGGCTTTCAGCCATTGGGGATGTATTGATGTTATTACCCGCAGTACGCCTGTTAAAAAGACAGTTTCCTAGTACGCAAATTGACTGGTTGATTGATCGACCTATTGCATCATTAATCTCTGAAGTCTCCGAAGTTAATGTAGTGGCTATTGATAAGCCTCGATCATTTAGTAATTATTGGCAATTAAGAAAGCAATGGCGTAATAAAAATACCGGACAATTGATTAGCTTTCAAACCAGTTTCGTCAGTAATATGCTTATGGCACTGTTACCCGCAGATCATAAAACGGGTTTTGGTGCCCCTTATTCTCGTGAAGGCCATCATTTATTTACCGATACAACCTATGAATTACCGCCCCAGCTGCATCAAGTAGAGATATTTTTTGCCTTAGCCAAGAAATTCTCGGGCATCACTGAGAACATTAAAATAAGCACAGAGGATTTATTGTTGCCTATTCATGATCATGATAAAGCATGGGCAATTGAACAATTACAGGCACATGAACATTGGATTGCGATTAATCCGATGGCATCACTCATAGATAGAGCATGGCCGGCCGAGCGATATGTCGCACTTATGGATAAATTACATTTACTCTACCCCAATCAACATCTTGTTTTAACGGGCGGACCTAGCGAAAAAGAAACTGACTTTGCTGCCAGTATTCAACAACGATCGTTAGCCCCATGCCTTAATTTAGTAGGTAAAACAACTCTAACCCAATTAGCAGCGGTCCTTAAGCAAGCTAATTTACTTATAGCGCCGGATACCGGGCCATTACATCTTGCAAATGCTGTAACTACTCAAGTTATTGGTTTGTATGCAGCTAAACGCCCCGAGTACATTGGAGCTTATGGACAAATACAAAACTGTATTAGCGTATATAATCAAGCGGCTCAATCAATTCTGCATAAATCAGAAAAAGAACTAACTTGGCAAAAAAACATTCCTGGAGCAGAAGCCATGCGGTTAATTTCTGTTGAGCAGGTATTAAATAAAATAGACACACTTACTCTATGAAGATTCTTGTTTTTTCACCGTCATGGGTTGGTGATATGGTGATGGCACAAACACTATTTAAAGTGCTGCACCAACAATATTTTAATTTAACATTAGATGTGATTTCCCCACCTTGGCCTTATGATTTATTACAACGCATGCCTGAAGTAAATAATCATTATAAACTTGAGCTAGAGCGAGGAAAATTAGGCTGGCAAGCACGTCGTAAATTAGCTAATAAACTCAAAAGTAATCATTATGATTTAGCGATTACTATGCCAATAACTTGGAAATCTGCTTTAAATTGTTACTGGTGTGGAGCTCCAAAACGAACGGGGTATTTGGGGGAAATGCGCTATGGCTTGTTAAATGATAGGCGTCAGTTAGATAAGGATAAGTTACCTTATATGGTACAGCGCTATGTTTATTTAGGGTTAGGCGCTGACGCTCGAATACCCACCTTAAGTGAAATTCCACAGCCAAAGCTAAGTGTCGATAAAAATAATGCTGAAGTATGGCGGAAAAAATTAGAACTCAATAAAGATAAACCCCTCGTTGCATTAATGCCTGGTGCTGAATTTGGCCCTGCAAAGCGCTGGCCTACGGAAAATTATGCTGAAATTGCTAAGGATTTAATTCAGAAAGGTTATACGGTTATCCTTTTAGGCTCACCTAAAGATTTTGATACAGCAAAAGAAATAGAGCAAAAAAGCGGCTGCGATTTAATTAATCTCTGTGGCGAGACTAGCCTGTTAGATGCGGTAGACTTACTTTCTTGCGCTGATCTAGCGATTAGCAATGACTCGGGGTTAATGCATATTGCCGCAGCTGTAGGTATTCCGCAAATAGCGATTTATCGTAGCTCTACCCCTGAGTTCACTCCGCCATTGAATGATAAAGCAATTGTTTTGCAAGCCAAATTTGATAGCCTAACCGTGGATAGAATTAAATTAAAGTCGTTAGATGGAGTAGAAGGATTTACTGATGTCACTGTTGAGACTGTAAAATCAGCAATTCAATTAGTTTTGTAAACAGCTGTTCCGTGTCATATTCTTTGGCCCGCGATGGCTTAACCATCACTTTCACATAAAAACGGCTTGCTTGGTAATTGCGCTTAATTTCTTCCTAATGATTAATATTTTGGGTTATTTTCTCTAGCGTAAGCTCTTGCCGCCGCATAATCATCCACATAGTGCTCAGCTATTTTTTTCAGCTGTTCTTTGGGTAACAACTCTATATCGTCGAAATAGCTGCCTGGAAAAAAGGCAGACGAGAAAATCACGGTGAGGGTTTTAAGCTGACGTATTCGAGACTGAAGACGGTTGATAAAATAATTTTCACTCAAAACCTGATTTTTTTTGAAAAAAATGGTTCCGAACTTGCGCATCATCTTCAGCTGTTTATCGGTTCTCGCTTTATGGATAGACTCCAGTGAGATCTCACCTTTGTTATATCTCGCTCCCATATAGTTTGCGATGTCGTCAAGAAATTTATAAGGCTCCTCTTTGATATCTTCTTGAAAAAGAACCAGTGGTTTTTGTGTGAAATATTTTTCAATAATTCCTATCTTCTTCATCCAATAGAGTTCATCTTGTTTCCACAAGCCTTGGTCATTATCGATATCAAAAAACTCATCAAAAGTTTCATGCATTCCGTTTTTTGTAAAGCGTTTATACTGTGACCCGATCCAAGGCGCTTGAGAGCGAAAAACCACAATAATCTTAGCGTCTTTGTCATAGTTCGATATAAGTACCCATGCAAAATTAATTTAACCTTTTATGCAAACTCTACTTTGTAATTCTTTCCAATATTAGACAGCACCTTAAATAATTCTTCCTGAAGAGAGGCATAGGATTCATAAGCTGAAAAAGG
>JAUVAA010000063.1 GCA_030591965.1 bacterium | reverse complement strand
TAAAAAATCGTTTTATACGTAAATTATTAAGCCATACTGTTGGGGTTTATTTAAATAAGTTACTGGGGCGAAACGCGTTACAGTTTGAAGGTTTGGTGGAAATTTAAAAGTCGAACATGGCGTAATATTATGAAAATAAGGCTTGATTTTAAACGTGGAAACTCCCACGCTCCGAGACTGTGAAAGTACCCAGTATAACCCCCTCCTTATCAAGGAGGGGCTAGGGGAGGTTTGGTTATAGGCTGAAAGTTATACGTATTCAGGGCACTCACCACATCGGTATTTATTTCTGCTTCCAACTGCCATTAGCTGTTTGATACCACCAACCAGACTGAGCATTCGTTATCCAACGTTGAGCAAAAGTAGATTTAATTTGCTTCGCCCACTCCGGATGACCATTAGCATTGGCAATAGCTTGATATAATTTATATCGATCAGCATTTTCTGCGGCAATTAATTTGCTCAATTTATTCCGCTCTTTTAATGAGACCTTACCTATAGTTGTCAATAAACCATCCGCTTTAATTGCTAAAACACCTTGATCATAAAAAGCATTTAATTCGCCAAACCGAGCACGCATATCTGCCGTTATGCGTCTAATATCCGCACTATTAACGGATAAATTGGCTTCCGCATGAGCTGATGGAATAACCACAGAAATAGCTTGATCAACAAACTGATAAACACTCACTTGCCATGCAGGTAACGGGTTAATTTTAGCCTGCGGTTTCTTCTCAGGTTCTAGGGTTTGTATGTCCTGAATGATTTCATCGGCTACCTTTTCTGCTGCTGCAGCTGGGAAATAAATATTAATCGTTACGCACGCCGTTAAAAGCAATACACCAAACATTGATAATTTTTTAATATTCATAATTCGCTTATTCCTTTATTCAATAATAAATTCATCTGAAGCTGTTATTCTGCGTAACCGTTCAAGCAAAACACTCCAGTTCAATCTGGGGTTATATCCAATAATATCGATTCTCGGCAGCCCTCCACCCTTAATGAGATAAAAGCCATTATCTACCGCCTCAACCCCCATTAACTGACAAACACCTTGATACAAATAGCAGCCAAAACCTAGCTTGTCATACCTAAAGCTACTAAACAAGCCTAGAAAACCCTTAGATAAAACATCGGCTGCACTACTACCACCAATACTGGCAATATTTTCTACCGCTTTCTGACTGATTTTATGGGTAGAATCATCATCTTCTGGCGTTCCCATCCAGGCATAAAATGAAATTGGCTGCCAATTTTCTAAATACAGATTCTGCACTACCCCTGATAATTTACCTTCAATATTACCTGTGTGAAATTTACGGGTGATGGTACCTAAATCTAAACTATCAAATTCCAGATCCATATAAAAGCGGGAAAAATTTGTAAATAGTCCTGATGAAGCCAAATTTTTAACCCTTACTTCACCATCAAATACTTGCATTTTTAGCTCACCATCCAAGGATAAGATCTTATTTTCATAGCGTACGGCTGGAATATAGCCACTAATTGAACCTGTCAGGGGCTCCCACTTCAATGCTGTTGATAATTGCTCTACGGATAACTTATCCACCAAACCTTCAAAATGTACGACTGAATCCTCATTATTTTCAGCTTTAGAAAAACTAAATTTCTGAATAGAAAAAATTCCACCTAACACTGTCAAATCAGCTGGTTGCAATAACTTAACTTGCTTATCAAATAAGGAAAAATCTAATTGACCAGGATCAAATGCAATCGCCTTAAGCTTTAATCCTTGCCAGTTGAGAAAAGAAGCTTTGTTATTAGCCTGTTTAGTCCAATTAATTTGAGCATTAGCTTCATCTAGGAAAAATCGCTGCTCGGTATCATCTAAAGTCAAATGCCGAGCATCGAGATTTATTTCAGACAAAACATTCTGCTGTAACTTTAGTCTAGCCTCTAGCTGCCCTTGTAATTCAATTCCCTCTAAAGGACTAGCCTCTAAAAAGGGAGCTAGATAAATGGCTGCTACCGGCTTTAATTCGGAAATATGCAGCGCCAGTTCAGCTGCTTCAATTATTAAACTTGATTGATAATTTATTACAGCACTTGCCTGCAAACTAGCCAGATTAATATGTTCAAACTCAATACTCGCCAACTCAATTTTGTTCTGATCAGGCCACCATAAACCATGGTTTGTCATCGTTATGACATGAGCACTATCAATAGCTAAATAAATTGGCTCTATATACAAGTCACCAGAAGAAATCTTAGTGTTACTCTGCCATTGCCATGATTTTTCTTCTTTATTCGCCCTGAGTTCAGTATTTAATGTGAGCACTTCACTAGCAAAACGCCCTTGCTGGTCTTGTATTGAAAATTGATCCAGTAAAACAGCAGCGAATAGTGCCTGTACGTCACCCTGCTCTCCTGTAAGCTCTATATCAAGGTCAGCTAACCCTTGGGTAATATCAAATAAATCTAAAGCTAAAAACCGCTCAAGTTGCATTAGATTTAAACCTTTTGCTTTAAGATGCACTTTCCATTTCCCTAACTGGTCTTGTACATCAAGAGAAAGCTTCCCACCAAACCAAGTCAAATTATTGATAGATAATTGACTTTTTTTATTTTTAACTTGAAATGAGAATTTAAAAGCGTGTGCTTTTAAATTACTGGAATTAAAACGCCCTTGCCCTTGCTGACAATCCACATAATTCTCACGCCAAGTAAATTTTTGGCAGCGAATAGTAAGCTTACGAAGCTTATTAAAGGGGGGAGGTAACTGTAGATCTGCGGAAATAAGGGAGACTTGCGGGGTAGCCTGATCAAGCTGGGTTATTTTTAGCTGGGCATTTTGTAATGACCAAGCATTAGCACTTATTTTATCAACACTAAAGATCACAGAGTCCAGAGCAGAGGTAACTGAGGAGTAACCGAGTACAACAAATAACAGGCAGGTAGACAGTATTCGATAATATAGGGGGCTAAACTTTCTTAAACAGGTTGACTTAACAATAGTCATGTATTGAAACCCAGCGAGAGTATTAATAACTAATATTTCAACCTGAAAATTCACTTCACTGATTTAATTAGCGGACTAAAGTTCGCCCTACAGAATACAGGTTAAGAACCATAAGCGGCTTGCTTCATAGTATCGGCAATTAAACCATAAGCAATAACCCAAGCCTCTTTAACTTCTTCAGTAAAGTAGTCTCCTAAGCCTTGCTCCAAAACCCATAATAAAGCGGCACCGACTGTTTCAAAATGAGCCGCTTCGACATTATAAATAATATGTCGCTTACCCATTGCCTGCAACATAACCTCTACTTCGCCCAGGTTATCCAGTGAATTAACGACGACATTTAAAGTGGTCATTAGCTTATCACCTTGATAATCCAACTTGCCTTTAAATAAGCTCTTAACACTGGGGTCTAATTCAAATAAGCGTGCATAAAATAATTCCGCGGCTTGGTCTTTTATAGGTAAAACACGTTGCCATGATTCTTGAATCAGGTGTATTTGTTTTTTAGTTAAAGGCGAAGAATCTTCCTGAATATATTGCGGCTCATTTTGCCTCTTGTTTTTGGTATTCTGAACCAAAAGCAAGCAGGCGAGCCCTATAACAACAAACAAAATACCATACATCATAAAGATACCTTCACTATTAATTTTTGCCCGTAACTAAAAAATGAAAAAGCATTTACGCCCACGTATCTCGTAAAGTAACGGTACGATTAAACACTAATTTACTCGCTGAACTATCTTCAGTATCTACACAAAAATAACCTACACGTTCAAATTGAAAACGGCTACCTAACTCTGCCTGACCGAGACTAGATTCCACTTTAGCAACACTGATAACTTCTAAAGAATTAGGATTTAAAGCATCGCAAAAATTCTCTTCAGAACTAGGATTAGCTACGTTAAATAAACGATCATACAGACGCACTTCAGCATCTAAAGCATGATCAGCCGCTACCCAGTGAATCACCCCTTTTACTTTACGTCCTTCAGGTTTTTTTCCTAGAGTGTTTTCATCGTAAGTACAACGCAACTCAATGACTTTGCCGTCTGCATCTTTAATGACTTCATTACATTTAATCACATAAGCACCACGTAAACGGACTTCACTGCCCTCAATTAGACGTTTGTATTTCGGTGGAGGAACATCAGCAAAATCATCTTGTTCTATATAGATCACTTTAGCAAAAGGAACTTTACGCTTGCCTTGTGTTTCATCTTGCGGGTGATTACCCATTTCTAACTGCTCAACTTGAGCTTCTGGATAATTTTCCAGTACAACTTTCAGAGGCTCTAAAACAGCCATGGCACGGAAAGCCGTATTATTCAAATCTTCACGGATGCAGTTTTCTAATACAGACATTTCAATCCATGCATCTTTTTTAGTCACACCAATACGCTCACAAAAATCACGAATAGCAGCAGGCGTAAAACCTGCACGACGTAAACCCGCGATAGTAGGCATACGCGGATCATCCCAGCCATTAACATGCCCTTCAACCACTAACTGATTTAATTTACGCTTACTAACAATGGTGTATTCCAGTTCTAAACGTGAAAATTCAATTTGCTGTGGATGGCAACCAATAGTGATATTATCTAAGATCCAGTCATATAAAGGGCGATGGTCGGCAAATTCAAGGGTACAAAGTGAGTGCGTAATCCCTTCTAAAGCATCAGAAATACAGTGCGTATAATCATACATAGGGTAAATACACCATGCATCCCCCGTACGCTGATGATGTACGCGACGAATACGGTATAAAGCAGGATCACGCAGATTGATATTGGGCGCTGCCATATCAATTTTGGCACGCAACAAATATTGCCCATCGGTAAATTCACCCGCACGCATACGGGCAAATAAATCCAGATTTTCAGCAATGCTACGGCTACGGTCAGGGCTTTCTTCACCAGGCTTTGTTAATGAGCCACGGTATTCACGCATTTGCTCTGCATTAAGGCTATCAACATAAGCCAAGCCTTTCTCTATCAGTTCAACAGCGAAACCATAAAGCTGCTCAAAATAATCAGAAGAATGCCTTAATTCAGCCCATTCAAAACCCAGCCAATGCACATCTTTTTCAATGGCACGGACATATTCGATACTTTCCTTCTCAGGGTTAGTATCGTCAAAGCGTAAATTACATAGGCCTTGAAATTCAGAGGCAATGCCAAAATTTAAGCAAATGGATTTTGCGTGTCCAATATGTAAAAAACCATTAGGTTCAGGTGGAAAACGAGTAATGACTTTGTTATGTTTGTTTTCAGCTAAATCTTTAGCGACTATTTGGCGTATGAAATTTGTAGCAGGTAAATTTTCTATTGTTGACATTTAGCTATTTAGAAACAAGAATTAAACAAAACACATGCAAAATCACGCAGTGCACGACAGAGGGTAAACCACCCTATAATAGGTGCGTTACAATAGCATAATATAATGCGATAGTAACTAGCAAAATCAGCCTAAGGGTTTCAGCCTTACAAACAAATTCAATCCTGCCTATGCCAGTCCAAAAAAACAAACAAGCTAAGCTGCATTATAATTCTGGTACACATTTATCAGCTTGGCGTGAAAACCTTAATACCATTATTTTTGGGGCGGAAACACACACTGGAAAACTGTTTGATATTATCTTAATTATCAGTATTTCCATCAGTGTATTAGTGGTCATGCTGAGCAGCGTAGAAGCATTTTATGAGCAATATACCGCTCTGTTTTTTTATATAGAGTGGGGATTTACCCTGCTATTTACCTTGGAATATATTTTTCGGTTGGTTGCAGTACGTCAGCCCAAACTGTATGTTCGCAGTTTTTTTGGTATTATCGATTTACTATCTATTTTACCTAGTTATCTCGGTTTGCTGCTCCCAAGTGTCAAATATTTACTGATTATCCGCGTCCTACGTTTATTGCGCATTTTCCGTATTTTTAAATTAGCAGAGTATATGGAGGAAGCTGAAGTTTTAATGTCCGCACTTAGAAGTAGCAGTCATAAAATTTTAGTTTTTCTATATGTTGTTTTAACCCTAGCTATTATCTGTGGATCTCTACTTTATGTGGTCGAAGGCAGTGCCGCTGGATTCACTAGTATTCCCAAATCAGTTTACTGGGCAATCGTTACCTTAACCACCGTAGGCTATGGCGATATTGCTCCGCAAACACCTTTAGGTCAAGTTATAGCCTCCAGCATTATGATTATGGGTTATGGGATTTTAGCGGTTCCGACTGGAATTTATAGCGCAGAACTCATCAAACATTACCAAGTAGATAAGCTGGTTAATCATGCCTGCCCCAACTGCGGTAAGATTGGTCATGATCAGGATGCAGGTTTTTGCAAGTATTGTGGTAGTTCTATAGAACAAGCTGAGAGCGAAACAACAAAATAAAAACAGCACAAAGAAGAATGATTTTCCCTGTACGCTCTCAGCAGTTAAACACTTGGTCTCAGCTTAAATTGATGACCCGAAAAATTAATGCCAACCACCATATTGTTTAGTTGGGTCACCACGAAAACCGGTAGAAGTTTTATTCGCATCTGGCACACCAACAGTACTATCGGCCGCCATGACCATATTCGCATAAGTATAGCCACCTAAAGCTTTAGCTCGATTGGCAATTTGAGTTGTCAGCGAACTAATATCATAGCTGGAAACAGCCGGAGAAATAACCACTGCAATTAGCTTTTCTTGCAAACCTTCAGGGCTAACTGTCAAAACAACAGGTAAAGTGGTTCCCTGAGGGATTTCAACTGAATAATGCTTACTATTTTCTAATTTCGTGTGAGCAACAATCTTACCCGAGCTATCTGCTACTTTAATTTCAGCATTGAGGACTGAGCCATTTTCATCAGTCACTGCACCTTTTAGCACTTTCATCTGTTTATACGCCTGCACAGGAACTGTCAGGCCATTTTTATTCTGATTTTTATCATCACAAGCCAGCAAAATGGTACTAGCTATCGATAAGGCGAGTAAGCGTACGATCATTTTATTTTTATTATAAGTATGCATTTTGACCTTCCTAACAATATCTACAAAGCTGAATCATAACACATAGATATACTGATACTCCATGCAAGTACAGAAATCATTTTTAGTTAAGAATAGCGCCTCAATACCTTAATTTATACAAGTAAATTAGGCGTAGGAAAATTACTTTCTGTCTTGCTTGCTTGCTTGTGAGTTTTTTCTCTTAGCTATAGGGAAAATACAAGTCTACACCACAGACTTTAGGTAAAAATTCAGTGTAAACTTGTAAAAGGCTTTTACACCAAGCCCTGCTGCATTAATTCTGCTAAAGCACAGCTTTAAGCGCTTCTTATAAGTTATATCTAAAAACAACACTAAACCAAAAATATCACGCACAACCTATATCACTAATCACTAAAGTAGTAATGATTCTAGCATTACAAGCTGATTCAAATTAAAATGGCAGAATAAACTTACGTATTAAGAGCGCCCGTGCTAAATCATCTCTTATTGACTTCTCACTTTGACTTAGATATTTATTAATGACCGATCATAAACTTACCCACCTAAAAGAACTCGAAGCCGAAAGCATTCATATTATTCGCGAAGTTGCTGCCGAATTCGATCGCCCTGTTATGCTTTATTCTGTCGGTAAAGACTCGGCTGTTATGCTGCATTTAACACGTAAAGCGTTTTATCCTGGCAAACCACCGTTTCCATTAATGCATGTTGATACCACTTGGAAATTCAAAGAAATGATTGAATTTCGTGATAAATATATTAAAGAATTAGATTGGGATTTGATTGTACATTCGAATCAAGAAGGCATTGACCAAGGCGTTGGTCCTTTTACTCATGGCAGTAAAAAACATACGGATATAATGAAAACCCAAGGTTTAAAGCAAGCCTTAAATAAATATAAATTTGATGCGGCTTTTGGTGGCGCTCGTCGTGACGAAGAAAAATCACGCGCTAAAGAACGCGTATATTCATTCCGTGATAAAAATCATGGCTGGGACCCTAAAAACCAGCGTCCTGAATTATGGAATATCTATAACGGCAAAATTGACCCAGGTGAAAGCATCCGTGTTTTCCCTATATCTAATTGGACTGAGCTGGATGTTTGGCAATATATCCATTTAGAAAACATCCCGATTGTACCGCTTTACTTTGCTAAAAAGCGCCCAGTTGTCGAGAAAGATGGCATGCTAATTATGGTCGATGATGACCGTATGCCTATCGGTCCAGATGAAAAAGTAGAAATGAAAATGGTACGTTTCCGCACTTTAGGTTGCTACCCGTTAACGGGGGCTGTGGAATCAACAGCCACTACGCTACCTGAAATTATCCAAGAAATGCTATTAACCACAACCTCTGAGCGTCAAGGTCGATTAATTGACCATGATTCTTCAGGCTCGATGGAACAGAAAAAACGCGAAGGTTATTTTTAATCATTAACGCTTCCCGATTTCGCTTAATCTCATTTTTAGGAAAACAATACCATGTCTCACCAGTCAGATCTTATTAGTAGCGATATAGACGCTTACTTAGCACAACACGAACGCAAAGAATTATTACGTTTTTTAACGTGTGGTAATGTCGATGACGGCAAAAGCACACTTATTGGACGGTTACTGTACGATTCCAAAATGATTTACGAAGATCAGTTAGCCGCTGTGCAATCTGATAGCGTTAAATCAGGCACTACTGGTGCGGGGAAAATCGATTTAGCTTTATTAGTCGACGGCCTACAAGCAGAGCGTGAACAAGGCATTACCATTGACGTGGCTTACCGTTACTTCTCTACTGCAACGCGTAAATTCATTATTGCCGATACTCCAGGGCATGAGCAATACACGCGCAATATGGCAACAGGTGCTTCGACCTGTGATTTAGCGGTTATCTTGATTGATGCGCGTTATGGCGTACAAACACAAACTAAACGTCACAGTTTTATCGCCTCACTACTAGGCCTTAAACATATTATTGTCGCTATCAATAAAATGGATCTAGCCAATTACAGTGAAGAGACTTACGAGAAAATTAAAGCGGATTATTTAGATTTTATTGGGCATCTAGATGGTTTAAACGATATTCACTTTATTCCCATGTCAGCTTTAGATGGTGATAATGTCGTCAATAAAAGCGAAAGCATGCCGTGGTATAACGGTAAAACCATGATGGAAACACTGGAAACCGTGGAAATCGCTGGTGATGAAAACTTCCAGGACCCACGCTTCCCAGTGCAATATGTTAATCGCCCTAACCTCGATTTCCGTGGCTTTTGCGGTACAGTAGCTGCTGGGATTTTCCATAAAGGCGATAAAATTACCGCCTTACCTTCTGGAAAAACTAGCACAATCAAATCCATTGTTACTTTCGATGGCGAATTAGAAGAGGCTTTTTCTCCAATGGCAGTTACTTTAACATTGGATGATGAAATCGATATTAGCCGCGGCGATACGATTGTTAGGAGCGACAACCTACCTAGCGTTGCCGATAAGTTTGATGCCAAGATTGTTTGGATGGCAGAAAGCTCACTGACACCAGGCAAACAATATATTATGAAACTGGCAACTCGCAGTGTTTCAGGTTCAATTGCTAATATTCAGCACCGTATTGATGTTAATACTCTTGAGCATCATGATGCCAAAAACCTACAATTAAATGAAATTGGCTTATGTACCGTTTCAGTTAATGCGCCTGTCGTATTTGATGCTTATAATCGCAGTAAAGGCACAGGCTCATTTATTATTATTGACCGTCTGACTAATGTTACGGTTGGTGCTGGCATGATTACAGGTGCTAGTTCAGACCTTGAATTAAGCCATGTATCAGCTGAAGAGCGGGCTGCACGGTTTGCTCAAAAAGCAGTTTCTATTGCTTTAACTGGTGCGAATAAAGAACAAGTCGCTTATCAATTAGAAAGAAAACTATTTGATAATGGCCATGCAACAACGGTATTAACTTCGGATTTAGCAGAAGCAATTGAAGTGGTTAAACATGCTGGTTTGATTTGCTTATGCACGCAAAACGACTCATGTGATTTAAGTTTTGATACTGATAAAGTATCACTAAATGAAATTCATTTAGCCTTAAAAGATAAAAATATCATTCACTAATATAGTAGCAATAATACAACTAGGGCATGCACGTATGCCTTAGTTTGTCACACCATAAGGACCTGATACATGACGCAAAAAATCACGAAAGCAGTTTTCCCTGTTGCCGGCTTAGGTACTCGCTTTTTACCCGCGACTAAAGCTAGCCCTAAAGAAATGCTACCTATCGTTGATAAACCACTGATTCAATACGCAGTGGAAGAGGCAATAGCAGCAGGTATGGATACTATGATTTTTGTGACGGGGCGTAATAAACGTGCTATTCCTGATCATTTTGATAAATCGTATGAACTAGAAAAAGAGCTTGAAGCAAAAAATAAACTTAGAGTACTGGAGATGGTTAAAAATATCCTACCCTCTCATGTCTCATGTATCTTTATACGCCAATCCGAGGCTTTAGGTTTAGGTCATGCGGTATTATGTGCAAAACCAGTTGTTGGTGATGAGCCTTTTGCGGTTATTTTAGCGGATGATTTAGTAGAAGATGGTAAGCGTGGCTGTATGGCTCAAATGACCCAACAATTTGCCAAAACACCACATTCAATTTTGGCTGTGGAACGCGTCAATCCCAATGAAACCGACAAATATGGTATTGTCAAAACCTTTGATACGGACAATGATAAAATCGGTGCAGTTCAGTCTATCGTAGAAAAGCCAAAGCCTGACGTTGCTCCTACCAATTTAGGCGTGATTGGCCGTTATATTTTGACACCTGCAATTTTCAACGAAATTGAAAATACTGATAAAGGTGCAGGAAATGAAATTCAACTGACTGATGCCATTGCCTCTTTATTAGCTAAAGAAAAAGTCCTTGCTTATGAATTTGAAGGGAAACGTTATGATTGCGGCTCTAAATTAGGTTTTTTAATTGCCACAGTGGAACAAGCCTTATTGCATGAAGAATTAAAAGATGATTTTTTAGATTATCTGAAAAAATTAGCTAAGACATATAAAGAATAGTTTACGTAAATACACTCTGTTCCATACCTCCTATTTTGGAGCAGAGCCTGCCCCCTCCCTTATTTATAATCCCCAATGGATACAATCAGCATTCGTGGTGCAAGAACGCATAATTTAAAAAATATCGATCTTGATTTACCCAGAGACTCGTTAATCGTGATCACGGGGCTATCTGGCTCAGGCAAATCATCGCTTGCATTTGACACCATCTATGCCGAAGGTCAACGGCGCTATGTAGAATCTTTATCTGCTTATGCGCGTCAGTTCTTGTCTATAATGGAAAAACCTGATGTTGATCATATAGAAGGCTTATCCCCTGCCATCTCCATTGAACAAAAATCCACCTCACATAATCCACGCTCCACCGTCGGTACAATCACCGAAATATATGATTATTTAAGACTACTTTATGCTCGTGCTGGCACACCCTGCTGCCCTACCCACGGTCTATCCCTAGAAGCACAAACCATTAGCCAAATGGTTGACCACGTTTTAGAGCAAGAACAAGATCAGCGCTGGATGCTGTTAGCACCCGTGGTTAATGAGCGCAAAGGCGAACATATCCAGCTATTAGAAGACCTGCAAGCACAGGGGTTTATACGCGTGCGAATTGACAGCGTAGTTTATGAACTCGATGAACTGCCAGAAATAGATGGTAAGAAAAAACATACTATTGAAGTCATTATTGATCGTTTCAAAATCCGTCCCGATATGAGTCTGCGTTTAGCAGAGTCTTTTGAAACAGCACTGAGAATTGCTGGCGGCATAGCAACAGCAGTTAACATGGATGACCCGAAAAAACAGTTAGTTTTTTCTGAAAAATATGCCTGTTCAGAATGCGGTTATAGTATTACCGAATTAGAACCACGTATTTTTTCCTTCAACAACCCAAAAGGTGCTTGTAGTGCTTGTGATGGTCTAGGCGTTAAGCAGCATTTTGACCCTGAGCTAGTAGTACATAATAAAGAAATAAGCTTAGCTGCAGGCGCAGTAAGAGGCTGGGACAGACGCAACGCCTATTACTATCAACTTATTTGTTCTCTGGCAGAGCACTATGACTTTGACCCCGAAACACCCTTTAATGAACTAAGTGATGATATACAACATATCATTTTATATGGCAGTGGTCGCAAAGCAATAGACTTTAACTTTATCACTGCTAATGGGAAAAAACGTAAAAAGCGCCATAGTTTCGAGGGCATTATTGCCAATATGGAGCGTCGTTATCAAGAAACTGAATCGCAAGTCGTACGTGATGAACTGGCCAAATATCAAACTAATAAATCTTGTTCTAGCTGCCATGGCTCCCGTTTAAATACCGCTGCACGTAATGTCTTTATAGCCTCAAAACCGCTTTATGACATTACTAACCTCCCTATTCGACAAGCCCTACAATTCTTTCAAGCGCTTGATTTACCCGGACAGCGCGGCCAAATAGCAGAAAAAATTAACACAGAAATTCAACAAAGATTAGAGTTTTTAGTCAATGTGGGGCTCGACTACCTTAGCCTAGATCGTAGCGCAGATACTTTATCTGGCGGTGAAGCACAGCGTATTCGTCTTGCCAGCCAAATTGGCGCGGGGCTAGTCGGCGTTATGTACGTCTTAGACGAACCCTCTATAGGATTACACCAGCGGGATAATGACCGTTTACTAAAAACTTTATTCAGATTGCGTGATTTAGGCAATACCGTCATTGTCGTCGAACATGATGAAGATGCTATTCGTGCTGCACAATATGTGGTTGATATAGGACCCGGAGCAGGTGTTCATGGTGGGCAAATTATCGCCCAAGGAACACCTGATGAGGTGATTAATAATGAAAACTCAATCACAGGGCAATATTTATCAGGTAAATTGGAAATCAGCATACCCAAGCAGGTCACGCCGCGCAATGAAAAACACCTCCTTACCGTACGCAATGCACAGGGTAATAATTTAAAGAACATTGATGTCAGCTTTCCAGTTGGCTTATTAACTTGCGTCACCGGCGTCTCAGGTTCGGGCAAGTCAACATTAATCAATGATACTTTATACCGCTTTGCTGCCCGCGCAATTAACCGCGCATCCACATTACCGGCACCTTGTGATGATGTCGAAGGTTTGGAGCAATTTGATAAAATTGTCGATATAGATCAAAGTCCAATTGGCCGCACTCCGCGTTCGAACCCAGCCACTTATACCGGCTTATTCACCCCAATACGTGAATTATTTGCAGCCACTCCAGAATCGCGCTCTCGCGGCTACACTCCTGGACGTTTTAGCTTTAATGTCAAAGGGGGGCGCTGTGAGTCTTGTAAAGGCGATGGCGTGGTTAAAGTAGAGATGCATTTTCTACCTGATGTCTTTGTGCATTGCGATACCTGTTCTGGCAAACGCTATAACCGTGAAACGTTGGAAATCCGCTATAAAGGTAAAACAATTAACGAAGTGCTAAATATGACCGTTGAAGAAGCCTATACTTTTTTTAGTCCTGTACCTACTTTAGCGCGCAAACTAAAAACCTTATTAGATGTCGGTTTAAGCTATATTAACTTAGGACAAAATGCGACCACCTTATCAGGTGGAGAAGCGCAACGAGTTAAGTTAGCTAAAGAGCTTTCCAAACGCGATACAGGTAAAACACTTTATATTCTCGATGAACCGACGACAGGCTTACATTTTCATGATATTCAACAATTACTCAATGTACTACATACTTTGCGTGATCATGGAAATACAGTCATTGTTATTGAACATAACCTTGATGTTATTAAAACTGCAGACTGGGTAGTTGATATAGGTCCAGAAGGTGGGAATTCTGGAGGGATGGTCGTTGCCGAAGGGTCCCCCGAACAAGTATCCCATATCGAAGCATCCTATACAGGTCATTACTTAAAGCGATTTTTTACTCCATCCAAAAGACTCAATTGACGAATGAAGTAATCATCGGCATGATAGGTTCTTGCTTAATCTGAGTGTTTCTAAATAACGCATCAATATACGATTAAAGGGAAGATAATGCAGCCATTTATCCAATCAGTGATTAACAAATTTGAAGTAAGCCCAGTTCGTTTGCTTCATATTCTGCGTGAGGTACAAGCCGAGTTTCAGCATATTTCACCGGAAGCGATTGAACTAATCGCTTCCGGTCTGAATATTCCGCGCACTCAAATTATCAGCGTTGTAGAGTTTTATAATTTTCTCCACTTAACACCCCGTGGAAAATACGATATTTTAATCAGCGACTCCATTACCGATCATATGCTCGGTAAGCAAAATTTAATGAACTATTTTGCCAGCCAATTAAATGTCGCTATTGGTGAAGTTCGTCCTGATGGCTTGGTTAACTTAGATAGCACATCTTGTACGGGCATGTGTGACCAAGGCCCAGCTGGGCTAGTAAATGGCTACGCATTAACACGCCTAGACCGGCCACGAATCGATGTCATTGCACAACTGATAGAACAAGAAACCCCCATCGAACAATGGCCAACAGAATTTTTCGCCGTTAACGATAATATTTATAAAGCGGGATTATTATTACAGTCTCCGATTGAAAAAGGTGAAGCCTTAAAAGCTCGATATCAAAGAGGCTTAACCGAAACACTATCCGAAATTGACATTTCAGGTTTACGCGGACGCGGTGGAGCCGGCTTTAAAACGGCGATGAAGTGGCGCTTCTGCTCTGAAGAAGCAGAAACCGAGCGCTATGTTGTCTGCAATGCCGACGAAGGCGAACCGGGCACTTTTAAAGATAGAGTACTATTAAATTCTTATGCTCACCAAGTATTTGAAGGCATGACCGTCTGCGCTAGCATTATCGGAGCAGAACAAGGTTTTCTCTACTTACGCGGTGAATATCTACATCTCTACGAAAAACTACAAAAAATACTCGTTGAACGTCGTGAAGCCGGTTTATTAGGTACTAATATTTTAGCTCAGGGCTTAAACTTCGATATCGAAATTCGTTTAGGTTTAGGTGCTTATATTTGCGGTGAAGAATCTGCCTTAATTGAGTCTTTAGAAGGTAAACGCGGAATTCCTAGAAACCGCCCTCCCTACCCTGTTTCACAAGGTTATTTAAACAAACCTACGGTAGTGAATAACGTCGAGACCTTTATGGCAGCGGCTAAAATAACTGTTACAGGCGGACAGTGGTTTGCTGATGTTGGCACTAAACAATCTGATGGCACAAAAATCCTCAGCATTAGCGGCGATTGTTCTAGACCTGGGATTT
>JAUVAA010000182.1 GCA_030591965.1 bacterium | reverse complement strand
AGCGTCGAAATAATGTGGTTTTGCGATGGTTTTGAATTGTCGGCTGACATGCTTGTATTATTTTAGAATCGAGTTATTATTTGGTTACCGTATTTATTTTGCTAATAATAACATGAGTCTAAGTCTAACCCACTTCATTAAAGAGGATATCTGGATGATATCTGATAAAAACCTGAATAAGTCAAAACAGTTGGCTGTGAATTGTTTAAAAGTCTTACTGCTTTCTGTGCAAGGCTTTAGCAAAGACCTTTGTCAATTGCGAGCCTCAGCCTTAACACTTTATTCTTTATTATCTATAGTCCCTGTTATTGCGTTGTTATTTGGTATAGCGAAAGGTTTTGGTTTTGAGAAAAAGCTTGAGCAGCAGTTGTTAGAAGATGCTTCCAACCAAGATAGCATGATGATTCAGCTGATTGATTTTTCTCAAAATATGCTGTCTAGTACTAAAGGTGGGGTGGTCGCCGGGATTGGCATTGTGGTGTTGTTTTGGACCGTTATTAAAGTGATTGGCAATATTGAAGAATCATTCAATCATATATGGAGAATCAAAAACAATAGACCCCTAGCCAGGAAGTTAAGCGATTATTTATCATTAATGATGCTGGCACCTGTGCTATTGATTATGTCCAGTAGTATGACTGTTTTTGTTAAAACGCAAATAACCTGGTTGGTTGATGTGATACATTTGCCAGCGCTTGGGACTCAGCTGGTGTTATATGCGATGAGTTTCTCACCATTAGTGATTATGTCTTTGTTATTTTGTTTTGTTTTTGTCTTTATGCCCAATCAAAAAATAAACTTAAGGGCAGGGATTATCGCGGGTGTTGTGACGGGCGTTTTATTTCAGTTGGTACAATGGGCTTATCTTTCCTTACAATTAGGGGCATCCAGTTATAATGCGATTTACGGCAGTTTTGCCGCTTTACCGTTATTCTTGGTTTGGTTACAAATGGCTTGGGTAGTGGTTTTATTAGGTTGTGAGATTTCATTTTATGTACAGAATTTTGATAGTTATAAACATAATGAAAAATTTTCTAATTTAAGTCTATCTTTACGTAAAAACATTACCCTGCAGGTGTGTCATAGTATCGTATTGCGTTTTTCGAAGGGTGAAAAGGCAGCAGATAAAGAAATGATAGCCACTGAGTTGGAACTTCCTGTGTCAGTGGTTCAAAAATCGTTAACAGCGCTTGTAGATTGCCAGTTAGTGGTTGAATTAAATGTCGCAGAAAATGAACAACTTATTTACCAACCTGCGCGAGATATTAATAACTTAACGGTTACAGCCGTTATTGAAGCATTGGAAGCATCGGGTAGAAATACCGTGCCAGGAATGAAAGCATATGAGCAGTTTTCAGAACTGGATAGTTTTATTTTATTAAAAGAAATTAGGAGTTAGAGTGAAGAATTTAGGCCTGTTTATAATGGCGTTATGGCTGATTGCACAAGGTGTATTAAGTCTGACAAACCTTCACTTCCCTTATGAAAAAATAGCGTTACCCGCGGTTGCTTTAACTGCGGGAGTAGTGCTTTTGCTTTATGTCATAAAAACCAAACTAGGGGATATAGGTTTATTTTTTTTAAGCTTATGGCTAGTATTGCGTAGTGGTTTGTTTTTGTTTCATTTCACAATGCCTTATAGCGACATGGTATTAGCTGTTTTAGCCATGAGTGCAGGTTTTTTTCTGATTGTTAGGAAATAACTTCGACAGTTTATCTTTTGGAAGTGAGGCTAAAGAGACTGTGAAAGTATTCTTCTTTTGACCTCCCCCTTTGGAAAAGGTCACAATCGGCTCCTGCCTAATGTGACACTACTACATCCATGTAGAACGGGGGATTGAGGGGGATTTTATAAAACAATAACTCATTGATATTAAAAAAGTATTATTTGCAATAAAATCTCCCCTAGCCCCTCTTTTCCAAAGAGGGGGACTAAAAACCAATACTTTCACAGTCTCTTTAGCCTCGCCTGAATCATGCGAGGCTAAACTTCACTTCCGAGTGATGAATTAAGCCTTATGCGGTAATTCCACATCAGTAATAACACCTGCATCTGGATCTTGAAAAATCTGATCGTCAATTGTATTTTCACTACGAGCGACAATACAAGTAACCGTTGCATCACCAGTGATATTAATGGCGGTACGAATCATATCCAGTATTCTATCTACACCTAAAATAAGACCAATACCTTCCACCGGTAAGCCTACCTGATTAAATACCATTGCCAGCATAATTAAACCTACGCCAGGCACACCAGCCGTACCAATAGATGCGAGTATAGACATGCCGACAACGGTGAGATAGTCAGAAACACCTAAATCTATACCATAAACATTCGCGATAAATACCGTCGCAACCCCTTGCATAATAGCGGTGCCATCCATATTAATAGTTGCGCCTAAAGGGACAGTAAAGGCGGCGGTAGAATTATCAACGCCCAGACGTTTTTCTACCACTTGTAAAGTAACGGGGATGGTTGCGTTAGAGCTGGCGGTACTAAAGGCAAAAATATGCGCAGGACGCATTTTCTTTATAAAGGTTAAAGGGTTTAGTTTTGCTAGAAAGATTAATAGCAGACTAAATGTACCAAAGCCGTGTAATAACAGACAAAGCACTACCACTGAGAAATAGCCAATCATCGGTAAAATTAAACCGATGCCTTGCACGGAAAAGGTTTTTGCCATTAAAAAGAAAACGCCAATGGGGGCAAAGTCCATAACCAAAGTGACTACTTTCATCATCACTTCATTTAGATTTTCTGCTGTTTTAGCCATTTTACGGCCAATATCCCCAGTCATTAACATAGCGATAGCAAACAGGATGACAAAGAAGATAATTTGCAACATATTGCCTTCAGCAAAAGCATTAATGGGATTGCTAGGCACTATATTGATAAACACATCGGTTAGGGGAGGGGCGGGTTTGGCGATAAAATCAGTAGTTCTAGCTTGTTCAAATCCCTCACCTGGTGCAATGGCAATGGCAACCACTAATGCTAGGGTAATGGCTAATCCAGTTGTAAATATATATAGAGCAAAGGCTTTAATGCCCACTCTGCCCAAAACTGCAACATCACCAATCCCACAGACACCGCAAATTAGTGAGAATGTGACTAGGGGAACAACCAACATTTTTAAGGAATTAACAAAGGCTGCACCAATGACATGAAACAGACCATTGACCAGATAGGTTTGTACAAAGCTAATATCGCTGGCAAAGGCATTAATTAAACTGCCGGTGACTAGGCCGATACCCATAGCAATAAGTATCTTAGTGGTGATGGTCATTTTTTTGTTCATGCTTAATTACCTTGTTGCTCGAATTGCTTAACTTAGGACATTGATAACTGTTCCCTACGATTATTTAAAATGATTGTATCAACTCAACATGAAGACTTATTTTCCGTAGGAGCGTCCGCCCTCGGCGCGAGTTTAATCATGCTTTTATTCAATCATAAGTCAGTACTCAGAGAAAACAGCCTTGTTTTATTCGCGCCGAGGGCGGACGCTCCTACAAATTTTTAAAAGGATTCAATAATAGCATCAATTGCCAGTTTATCTAATTGAGCGGTTCTATTGCTGTGAGTGCATAAAGCCCCTCTAAAGCCTAAATAATCAGAGTTAAGGGGTAATAGTTTTGCAATATCTGTTTGTTTTAAAGAGCCGGCTAAACCACAGAGTAATTGTTCAGCGTGTGCTTTTTTTACAAAGGTTTCAATGGTTGAATAGGGTAGGGCATCCAGCAAAGAGCCTTTTGATTTATCCATGGTATCTAACATAACACCACAAAACCCCGCCTTTTTAAGTGTAGTTATAATGTCAAAATCTAAAGCGGTATCTGCAAAAAGAACGGCAATCAGTTGATGGCCTTGTTGGCAAATGGCTGCTAGCTTCGATACGGTAGCTTGCCGGTCACCATTAGGAAAAAAACCAATTTTAACGTAGTCAACTCCGGTATCTGTCATGGCCGATACGGCATTAAATATAACATCTGCCTGCATGGGTAAATCGCCCACGGTGGCACTCACTGGTTTTTGCTGATTGACTCGTTTGACAATAGCACTCACTAAATCAGTTGATAATGCACCCAATGCACCTTGAGCGGGGTTTTTTAGATCAATAATATCAACAGCCGTTTGTAAAATAATATCCACTTCATCCAGACTATTAACACTTGCTAGCATTCCTGTCATGCTTGAGCTAACTCCTGTTTGTGCTGATCAATAATGTCCATTAGCCATCCCCATGCTTCTAATTCTCTTTCGCCCGCTGTTTTAGTCAGGCCAATGCTTAAATAATCAATTTCGGATTGAATTTTTTCTATCGGTAGCATTTTTAAGCGGCTAACTAATATGGCGGCTTCTAAGACTGCAAATTGTGCTCGGTTAAATCCTTGAAAGGGTGCGTGGTTGACACTGTGGATGGTTTTACAAAATAGTTTAGGGCGTGTTTCATCATCTTCAATAGATTGTAGTTCCACTTCTTTATGAGAAAGTGCGGCTATTAGATAATGACCGGTCACTTTTTCTGCAGCTAAAAACGGCCAATCACGTCGACCGGTTAAACAGCCTGCAAAAATACGCACATCATCACAATAATTAATAACAGCTGATTGTGATTGAAGAATATTGTTTAGTGTTGTAGAAGGGCGGAATGGCAAAATTATAATTTGATCTTCAAGCAGATGAATACCCATAGGTGCAATATGCACCACGCCATCTGAACTTTGAGTAGTGACTAAAACTTCTTGTATCATTGGTTATTTTGTAAAAGTGGTGCCAGCGGGTTTAAAAGTGTGTAAGTCTACAGTAGTTTCATTCACTTGAGCCATTGCGCAGCCCCAGTTTAATGATTGGTCTTGTGTAAATCGTTTGCCTAATTGCCAGGAAATTTCAGCTCTGGCTAATTCCACCCCTAAATAAAAAGCATGGCCGCCATCGTTTTCGACCTGCAGTAAAGGAAATAACTCAAAAGGATCAGTAGCCGTATGTAAACCGTCTCGGTTATAAATATGGATACCTTCAGGGCTGGTTTGAATACGATAGCTTGGGTCTTTAACCTCAGCAGCAAAGTCTTTTATCTCATTCAGGTCATAAGGAAAAGGGGATGAATCATGAACGGTTAATAAACTGGAATCAATATGTTTGGGCAGTGTGTTATGTTGTTGCGCTGCATGCATAATGCGTCTGGCATGGTCTGCTTCTGAAATGGCTCTACAGGCGTGTTTGCTAACCTCGGTGGCAAGGATATGGTTAATATTTAACTCAGAACACATACCTAATAATAAGGTGTTCATTCCTGATGTATCTGCATGAGTCAGTTCGGTAATATTGCCTATGCCCATCATCATTTCAATATCCGGGTGTTTTTGTCTAAATTCAAAATTACGCGCAATTGACTCGGTAAAGCCAAAATGAATGGGGTCTAGAATAGGGTCAACAATAAAGGCTTTATTTTTAGCTTGTAATGTAGAAATAGCATGGTCTAATGAGGATAAATCACCATGTTTTTCAGGGATTAAAATAGGCGTGCTAGGGACTTCATCAGCAATCCATATGCTTTTATTGGTCAGACTTAACAGGTAATCTGCACCCGCTTTGCCGCCTCTTAAAAGGTCATCATCTTCCATGGAATCAATACTGACGGTAAAGCCTTCCTGCTTTAACGTTTTGATGATTTCTTCCATGTGGGGAAATTTAGTCCCCGGCAGGCAACCAATATCAATCACATCGGCACCATTTTGTTGATAGTAATAGGCGCGTTTAATTACTGCCTCAACACTAATACTGGGTGCATCGGTGATTTCAGCAAATATTTTTACTTTATATTTAGATAAATCGTAATGATGTGCGGCTTTACCAAAAAATACCGGTAAATCTTTTAATTCTTCAGGGCCGCGCTCAACAGGTAAGCCGAGTTGTAAGGATAATGCAGCAATATCTCCCCGGACACGCCCCGGTAAAATGATTTTATCAGCATTGAAAGTGTCTTTTAAGCGACGACTGATCATATCCGTGGTCATTAACGCCGCTACTTTAACGCCTAATTGATGTATCGTATAGGTAAATTCCGGCTGCATTTTTTCTAGAATTTGATGCAGCTGCTTTTCCGCTAATCGACCGGTTAAAAACAGGATGTGTTGTGGTTTTTCTGTCATATCTATTTTAGTGATTTGAGGCGTT
>JAUVAA010000176.1 GCA_030591965.1 bacterium | reverse complement strand
TAACCGATATACACGATACATATTCTTCTGTAACTCCATAAGCTGGCTACCTGACAATGGAAAAAGCCCCATTGTAAGCTATCCAGCTCGGGGGCAAGCCACCCGAGATTTACGCTATGCGGTTAAATTTTAAACCATATCCGAAACGATATCGTACCGCATGAAGTCGGTCGAATATGGAGAAGTAAATGTACTGATTTCCCTGTATTGCGCAAGCTTTATATAGGCTACATTAAAAGAGTACAAGTTTAAGGATTTTTCCTTTCGGAATTAAATAAATCCCGAAAGCAAGAGGCGTTAGGAACCTTAAAATAATGAACTTACGCACTTTAAAGCCCCACTGCCATTAAAGAGTAATACAATAAATGGGGCGCAGTGCTTTAGAGGCTGTGAAAGTATTCAGTATAATCCCCCTCCTTATCAAGGAGGGGCTAGGGGAGGTTTTATATTTAATTAAAATATAAATAATATCAAAGACCTATGTTTTTATAGACCCCCCCCCTCAATCCCCCCTTCTCAAGGGGGGAGGCTAAAATCACAATACTTTCACAGTCTCTTTAGCCTGCCTTCGTAGCCTAAAATAGCAGGCTAAAGCACTGCACCCCGATAAGCTCATTCTTTATAGCCAAATTATAATGATTGGGTATGAGCATTTTCATGAAATTCCTTATGTTAACTATTGGCATTCGCCCAACGAATAATATCTGCTTTAGCCATTGCACCAGCTTGGCGTGCTACTTCCTTACCATTTTTAAACAGAACTAAGGTAGGAATACTACGAATATTATATTGCCCAGCTAATGTTTGCTCTATTTCTGTATTCACTTTAGCGAGACGAACCCGAGGTTCCAGTTGCTCGGCCGCTTGAACAAAAGCGGGAGCCATCATTTTACAAGGGCCACACCAAGGAGCCCAAAAATCAACCAACACAGGAATATCATTACGACTAATTTGTCGTGCAAAAGTAGTGGCGGTTAACTCTATAGGATGCTGAGAAAATAAAGGCTTTTTACAGCGGCCACACATGGGATGATCGCTTATGCGCTGCGTAAGAATTCGATTTATAGACTGACAATGCGGACAAACAATATGATATGAATCTGACATAAACTCTTACTCCAACTCCCATTGCCGTACTACTTGATATTGAACACCTTCAAGCGTACTACAAGACTCAACTAAACAAAAAGATCCCGCATACCACTGTATACCTGGAGCATTAGCATTAATCAATGCTTGTGCTTTTCTAGCTAAAGTAATGTGCGGCTGATAAGGTCGATCTTCTATTTTGATAGCACACTGTTCTGCTATCTCTGTTAAAGCATCAACCAATACCAATAATTGCGGATCAACTGCCCGACTTAATAAACACAAAACGCGCGGCTTATGCCAAAATGCGAGTTGATTAAAATTCAGCATAAAAGACTGTGCACAGATACTACTAGCCTTCTTCCTGATCACTCGCTCAGTTTGCACATCTACATTACCTAAAAAGACCAAGGTCACATGTAAATTATCAGCCTTAACTATTTTTAAATCTCGAGCTTTAAGCGTTTGACTAAACTGGCCTACCATTTTTCTAGTCGCATCACTAGGCCAGAATGCAAAAAATAAACGCCTCACAAGCTGACTATTTAATTACATTTTCATGCTTTTGTTTCCCATCATTTTTTGATGGCGCTTTTTCATCATTTTCTTTTTCATAGCCCGCTTTTTTTCTTCATAAGCCTTAATTAGTTCCAATTGTTCAGCCATCAACGTTTGTTTCTTTCCCGCATTTTGTTCGTCGCGTATTTGATCTGATAGCTCATCTCGCTGCAATATGTACTTTTGAATTGCCTGCGCTTGCTTGCCTTTCATTTCCTCAGACATGCCCATATCCATACTCTTATTCATCGACTTAGCAGAGTCTTTACTGACATTAATGTTCATCGGCTTGTATTGAGCATAAACAGACATACTAGCGGTCGCAGATAAAAGTAAAACGACGATTGATTTGTATACGTGTTGCATAATTTTAACCTCAGTTTTAATAAAATTAGGAAGTTAGCGCACCTTTGATGTTTAATGCGCTTCGTTAATCATAAACTATCTATACCCTGATTCGCTAATTGATCAGCTTTTTCATTACCGACATTACCTGAATGACCTTTAACCCACGTCCAATTTATGGTGTGTTTTTGCATCGCCTCATCTAAACGACGCCATAAATCTTCATTTTTAACTGGCTTTTTTGCAGCTGTTTTCCAGCCCCGTTTTTTCCAATTAGCCATCCATTCAGTTATGCCCTGTAAAACATACTTGGAATCACTATGTAGTTTAATACTACAGGGATATTTTAAAATTTCTAAAGCTTGAATTGCCGCCATAAGCTCCATACGGTTATTAGTGGTTTCTTGTTCACCACCATACAACACTTTTTCAGTATCAACATATTTCAACCAAACGCCCCACCCGCCAGGGCCAGGATTACCACGACACGCGCCATCGGTATAAATTTCAACTATTTTTGTCATATTCTTTTTGTCTATAAGGCATATCAATGATTCTTGCCATTGCTAATTTAGATTGGTATTTTTTTACTGGCGTTAAAGGAATTATATGATAACGACGCTTAATGGCTTTAATTGCATAAGCGGCTACTCTTATATCATTTTTTCGCTGTTCTGCGTCTGCAGTACTCGTTCTAGAGGCATCAAAATCAAATCCAGCGGACACTTCTACTTCAAAGTTCAATAAGCGTAACCAATCTTCTATTTTAGTACGACTAACTAGACTTGGCAGCCAAGGAGCGCCTTTTTCTTTACGCATAAGATATTGCAGATTTATATAAATATTCCAAGGATTAAAACTGAGAATAATAAGTTTCCCTTCAGGCTTCAAAATACGTTCAACCTCACGTAGTACTTGATGTTTATCCTCATCAAACTCTAATAAATGGGGTAAAATTACCATATCCACTGAATCAGGTTGCAATGGTAATGCAGTATTCGCCCCTCGTAATAGCTTACTTGCAGGCCATGAAAATTGCTCGTCATCTAATACATAAAACTGTTTGTATAAGGAGCAATCAATAAACTTGTTTTCCCAACCTAAAGCTCCAACTTGTAAGATAACTTGTTTACAACTTGCAGTGATAGAGCGCGTCAAATAAGCTGCTTCTTGCTTTTTTAATATTTGACCTTTCGCTGTAGTAAACCAATCGATTAGGACTTTACGATGCATATTTTTCACTCATATATTCATGAATGCTTACGATACCAGATTGCTAGCGTAAATAAAAAAAAACACAGCATCCAAATGTATTTCCATTATTTTTCAACACAGAGTCCCCATAATATACCTATTCATCAGGCAGTTTAAACACCCAATAAGCAACTGGAATGAGTATAAACTCCATAACTACATAAAGCAGCAAAAGCCCTGACGGAAAACCATCAGCAAACAAGCTAAGAATACGCCCAGAGACTAATCCACCGGAAAATAGCATGGTCGTTAGTACAGCAAAATTTCTATAAAATTCATTAAAAGCCGCATATAACCAAAATAAGCCTAATGCTAAATAAAGCCCCATGACAGCACGCAAAATATGCGCAATATCTAAACTATAGTCAGATACATCAAGAAAAGTCTGCATAAACCATTGCGGTGACACGCCGTAGAGCAAGGCAATAATGGCAACCACCGTAAAAGCAAAAATCAGAAAGTATTTTTTTATTAGCATTGTTTTTCCTTATGTGTAGGTTTATTTCAACGCAATGCGCTTAACCTTTGTTGATTACTTTAGAAATTTACGTAACCACTTAATTTTATTTCCATATGGAGGGTAAATCAAAGGCATATCCATCCAGGTTGCACTTTTAAGTACGCCTTTCTTATGTGAGAAACACTTAAAACCATGTACTCCATGATACGCCCCCATACCGCTTTCACCCACACCACCAAAAGGAAGATGAGGGTTACCTGCATGAAAAACACAGTTGTTAATACACGCCCCACCGGATTGGACAGTGTTAATTATTTCTTGCTGAATGATATTGCTTTCGCTAAATATATAGCAGGCTAAGGGGTGATGCGGTAATTGATCCACGACCGCATAAACCTCATCCAAATGTTCATACTCTAGTATCGGCAAAACAGGCCCAAATATTTCCTCGGACATAACTTTATCCGCCAGAGTAATATCACGCAAAACAGTCGGAGCAATAAAACGCGTAGCGGCATCTGTTTGACCACCGACTAGTATTTTCTCAGAGTTAATTAATCCAGCAATCCGTTGAAAGTGATTATCACTGACAATCCGTGCAAAATCAGGACTGTTTTTAGCCTCTTCTCCATACACCTTAATAATGCGAGCCTTTAATTTAGCAAGAAACACCTCCTTAACAGATTTTTGCACCATAACATAATCGGGAGCCACACAAGTCTGCCCTGCATTAAGAAATTTACCGCTAATAATTCGATTAACAGCGATATCAAGCTTAGCATCTTCATGCACGATACAAGGGCTTTTACCACCTAATTCTAAAGTCACGGGTGTTAAATTTTTAGCCGCCGAACTCATGACAATTGAGCCAACTCGTGGGCTTCCAGTAAAGAAAATATGATCAAACTTTTGTTGCAAAAGAATCGTTGTTTCTGGCACCTCCCCTTCTATATAAGCAATATATTCAGGCGTAAAAGTTTCCGTGACTATTTTCCGAATAATAGCGCTGCAAGCAGGAGTCATTTCGGAAGTTTTTATTACCGCAGTATTCCCCGCAGCAATAGCTGCAATTAAGGGTGAAATCGTCAAATTAATCGGATAATTATACGGTGCAATAATCAAATTCACACCCAATGGCGAATAATGAATTTTGCTCGATCCTGGTTGAGTCAATAAGGATGTCATAGTGCACTTTGGCTTCATCCAGCCCTTCAAGCTCTTAATCGTACTGGAAAGATCATGCAAACTAAAGCCTGTTTCCGATAGATAAGATTCAAATTCAGGCTTACCTAAATCTTGCTTTAAGGCATCATGCATTTCCGTTTCATATTTGATCAGTGCGGCTTTAAGCTTGTTTAGGTTTTCAATACGGCTTTGATAACTTTTCGTTATGCCTGTTTTAAAATAGTCATGTTGCTTAGTAACAATATCGATAATTTCTTGTTCTGTTGTTGCCTGAGCTTTTTGTGTAGTCATGATCATTTACCTTCTAAGTTATTGAGCTGGATAAATCACTTTCCAGTCATTTTTCATATCCACTACCGTCCAGCCTTTTTGCTGAGCAATATCTAAGGCTTTATCTAATTTACCGATATGTGAATCTCTGTCATAGGCATATTCACGTTGCGCATCAGTATGATGAAGGATCAGCGCAAAACGCTTACCTACACCCGCAACAGTCCATTGCAGCATTTGTAAATCACCATCAGAATTACCAAAGGCAGCTATAGGACGACGGCCGATATGCTGGTTAATTCCCACAGGCTTACCTTCTTTATCATCAATAAAATTAATTTCTGGCAACCTGACCAATACAGGCTTGCCATCGCGCATTTCAAATTTAGTTTTGATACTACTACCGATCACTTGTTCCGGTGGAATACCATAAACTTGCTCAACCCACGGACGCATAAACTCAATACCGCCACCTGAAACAATAAAAGTTTTAAATTCATTAGCTCGTAGATAAGTCAGTAATTCCAGCATCGGCTGATAAACTAGCTCGGTGTACGGGCGGTTGAATTTTGGATGTTTAGCTGTTGCTAACCACTCCTTAACAATTCCTGCAAATTCTTCGGTAGTATTACCCGCATGCGTTGCCATCACCAGTTCCAGTAAGCCATGCTCGCCAGAAGCCGCCAAGGCTTGCATATCATTTTCTAGTGCCGCCTGAAACGGCTGTGTCGTTTTCCACTCTGGGTGCTGCGATGCAAGAGCCTTTACTTGGTCTATGGCAAATAATAATTGAAAATAAACAGGCCGTTCTGACCATAATGTGCCATCGTTATCAAGGGTCGCAATACGTTCTGCTGGCGGCACATAAGCAGGATTTGATGGATTAGTTACCGTGCTGACAAATTCAATAATATTGTTTTTAGCCGGTCCTTCATTCCAAGACGGCAAAGGATCTTTGGGAACTAATGCTGAGCATCCCGATAAAAAACTCGGCCGCAAGCGAGCCGAGTTTTAAAACAAATAGAGCTGTTACGGTATATTTTCCTTCTTCTTATGCTCCTTAATCTGGCCTTGAACATAAACTCCAATCACTTCCTCATTAGCATTCCCTATCGTTTCAACAAAATAACTTTGCGTCCATAACCGATATACACGATACATATTCTTCTGTAACTCCATAAGCTGGCTACCTGACAATGGAAAAAGCCC
>JAUVAA010000088.1 GCA_030591965.1 bacterium | reverse complement strand
TACAAAAAGTGTAACTCAAGCTACGACACAAATCATTGTTTATCATATATTTAACTTTTAGCTTAATGGCATTCACGCTGGAACGTGAAACGAGACCTATCAAGGTGTCTCGACTTAAGTGCGTAACCAACTCTTAGCCTGTAAACCAAAGGTTTACATCCTGTCGTTCAAAAACACCTGAGAGCGGAGTGACCTGTATCATATCTTCTTGATTAGCCAAATAAATGCTGAGCAAATAAATCTCCTAACCGCTAGGTTAACACCGATTATTGCAAAAAAGTCACATCCAATGTGACTTTTTTTATTTCTTGCTGGTCAATATCACTCTTTGCTACACAAATAACAGGAATAGCGTAACAAATGACAGAGTTGTAAAATACACAGAATGAAATAAACGAACTTTCTCTGGATCAGGTTTTTATCCTGTTAGAGCAGTAGGGTGTTGATCAATTACACTTATTATTAAGTAGCACACTTCCTGGGCAAATTGCGGATATTCTCGAAGCGATGCCACCCAGTGAGCGTAAACAATTGTGGGCATTGCCCCCGAGTCGTTGGGATCTGAAACTTTAACTTTTCTGCATGATGAAGTACGTAGTGCACTGATAATTGAAATGCCTGCTGAAGAGTTGATTGCTGCAGCCGAGCAAATGGAAGTTAATGATCTAGCCGATATGATCGAAAAACTTCCAGAACCCGTACGACAAACGATTGAAGACAATCTCTCTGATGAAGTAATTGAATATCTGGAAACAAGCCTATCTTTTGATGAGGATACTGCAGATCGTTTAAGGTTGGTCCTCTTCTGAGGTTTGGTTTCTTTCTGCCTCAGCGTTGACATTGCTACGCGTGGATATTCTTTAATCCGCTTCGCATTATGGCTGAACACCATCGCAAAAACTGACCCAAGAGATATTTAAAGTTTGTTGTAATTCTGCTATTAATCAGGATTATATCTATACTTTGAAATATGACTATTGTTAATATCTGACTGGGATATCTGCATCATGACTTAAGCACTGCATTTTTATTTTTTACCTGCCTCTATTGATGAGTTTTTAACAAAACATCAATAATTTAACGTGATGTTCCTACAAAATTAAGTGAGTTGATTTTGAAAATTAAAGGCCTAACTATTTATATTTTTCTTATTGTTATTTGTTTTTCAAATGCCTACGCTGAAATAGCACCTGCCAAGAGTGTGAATTTTAAAATATCACGCGATAGCATACAAAGCAAAATAGAAATACTCCAGGCAAAGAAAGGGATAGACGAGGCGAGCAAAGCCAGAGAACTGAACTGGTATCAATTGGCCGATGAAAACATTGCTAATCAGCAATGGTCTAAATTTCTTATCACTAGTTATCAGGAAATATTAGCAGGCGCGTCTAAAAAGCTAAAAAAGAAATCGAAGGCTGACAAAAAAACCGAGCAAACCCTCTATCGACCTAATGATACGCTTGCGTCTGAAGAGCTAGAAATCCAGATCGTCAATTTAAAACAAAAACTAAGGTCAGTGAGTGATGCACTCAGTAAACTTGAAACTGAATTTAACCAATATACTAATCGCCCGCAAAAAATCAGAGAAGAAATACTGATTGCGCAACAGGGGCTAGAAAAAGTACAGTCAGAGATCAATGTTCCGCGTGGTATAAATGAAAATAAGTATGAATTTGAAGCACATCAAATTTATTTGACCACTTTGATAGATACCTTATCGACTGAATTAAAAAAATTAGCACTAGAGGCTGAAACTAATCCTGTACAAATTCAGTTAAATAAGCAAACACAAGATGAACTAAGGGAACAAAAAGCCAGGCTAAACTTTCTATTGGATGAACGAGAAAAATTGTTAGAGCAACAAAGCCTTGAAAAGGCTAAAAAGCTTCAGCAAGATTTAATTAAAGCAGAATCTGAGAGTGAATATAAGTATCCTGCCGTACAGCAAATGATTCGTGACAATATTCAATGGAGTCTTGATCTACAAGAAATTATTAATGCTACGAATAAGCATAATCATGACATTGAAGAAATTGTAGCTTATAAAAAAATTATCACAGACAATCATAAACATGCTGAGAAAAAAATTAAACTAGCAGGCTTAAGTCCTGCTTTAGGACGGGTTTTGCGAGAGCAACGGCGTAACCTGGCGAATGATAAACTAAAATACCAAAGCAACGTCAATATTCAGGATGAGGCAAATTTAATCAGTCTCGCTCAATATAAAGTTGAGGCGCAGCAAAACAAGTTACGCGACTTGCAAACTGAAGTGGATAGTCAGGTAAAAATCGTTGAACGCACACAGGCAGCAGATTTTTCAAGCGATGACCTTCAGGCAGTTACGCAAGAAATAGAGACGCTATTAAGTAAAGAGGACCATTTATTAGACGAATTAAGTGATGCTTATGTCCAGGGGTTAAGAGTCCTTGGGAATTATGAATTTTCTAAACAACAATTACTCACAGAAATTAATCAGTATGAGTCTTATCTGGATGAGCGTTTATTATGGGTTCCTAGTTCATTACCTCTCAGCTTAAATTACCCTTTAACTGTATACAAGTCGACACATTGGCTGTTATCGCCTATGCACTGGATACAATCGGGTCAGGAATTGCTAGCAGCGATCACAGATAGTCCATTTACAAGTGCGCTAGCCGCTATTATATGGCTCATTTTAATCTATTTACAACCTTATCTTAAGAACAAGAAATTACTTATTGCCGAGCAAGTTAAAAAGCACTATAGCGATAAGATAGGTTATACCTTTCAGGCATTATTGTTTGATTTTTTGATCGTGATACCTATTCCATTCCTGTTGTTTTCTATAGGCTATTTATTCAGGACACTACCTTTTAAATATGAATTTAGTCGTGCAGTTGGAACAGGTCTTTTTTATGCCGCATTAGTTTTATTAATACTACAGTTCTTCACCAAACTTCTTGAACGCAACGGTGTTGCAGCCTTACATTTTAAATGGTCAGAACAGACAGTTACTTTTTTAAGAAACCAGATTGCCTGGATGCGATTTATCATCATTCCCAGCATGTTTATTATTCATATGACTGTTGCTCTCTCAGTGAATGAACACAGTGATAGTTTAGGACGTTTAGCCTTGCTTATCTTTATGCTGGTATTAACATTTTTTTTCATACAATTGTTACGACCGAGTAAATGTGTTTTTAGTCATTATTTCAAAAGTCATCCCACACGTTGGTGGGTTAAGTTACGATATCTTTGGTTTATTGGTGTTATTTGCATTCCGCTTGTAATAATGGGCTTTGCGTTAATGGGCTATTATGTCAGTGCATTGGAGTTGCATAATAAAGTGATTATATCCATGCGCATCATATTTATAGCCATTATTGTGCATAGTTTAATCATTCGCTGGTTAACACTGACTAAGCGGAAAATGGCGTTGAAAAATGCATTACAAAAACGTAAGACACAGGAAATAAATGAAAAACAAGCAGAGCAATTAAGCAATGAAGAAATACTCATTCAAGAAGAAGAGTTGCTTGATATCCCAAAAATAAACGAGCAGACTATCAATATTGTTAATATCTCGATTGTCGTGAGTTTATTAGTTAGCTTATGGTTGGTCTGGAAGACAATTTTACCTGCGTTCTCATTTTTAGACACTATTGTGTTATGGCAACACAGTACAGTGGTCGATAACCAGGAAATTTTTCAAGCGACCACCCTGAATGATTTATTGCTTGCTGGCTTATATGTTTTTATTATTGTCAATGCGGTCATAAACTTTCCGGGGGTGATGGAAATATTACTGTTCAGAAATATGCAGCTTGAAGCAGGTACACGTTATGCGATTATTCAACTGACAAAATATGCATTAGTTTCCATAGGCTTTATTTCGATTGCTAATCTATTGGGCGGTAGTTGGTCTCAAGTTCAATGGTTAGTTGCCGCATTATCAGTCGGTTTAGGTTTTGGCTTACAAGAAATATTTGCCAATATGGTGTCGGGAGTAATTTTACTATTTGAGCGCCCTATTCGTGTTGGGGATACAGTTACCATTGATGATATCAGTGGTAAGGTAACGCGAATACAGATGCGTGCAACGACCATCACGGATTGGGATGCAAAGGAGCTGATAGTGCCCAATAAATCCTTTATCACTAATAAACTCGTTAACTGGACATTAACAGACTCTGTAACACGCGTTGTCATCCCCTTGGGTATCTCATATGGTGCAGATGTGGAAGTAGCGCATAAGATTATTTTAGAAACAATAAGTTCTGCACCGTTAGTGCTTAAAGACCCAGAGCCTAGTGTCATGTTTTTAGAATTTGGCGATAGTTCGCTCAATTTTTCTATTCGCGTGCATGTCAGTGAATTAGGTCATCGTCTACCTGTAACGCATGACCTGCATATGCGCTTACTTGCAGCATTACGCAAAGAAGGGATTGAAATTCCGTTTCCACAAAGGGATTTGCATGTCCGTTCAGTTGATGCTGTTTTTCCAGTTTCGGCTGGATAGGACTAGTTCCCGCAGCCACAGCAATTAAAGTAAAAATATCTTTTTGCCTATTTTTTTCAAGGATAGGCAAACCTAGGTTTTCTTCCAGTTTTTTAATTTGAACGCTGACTGCAGGCAGGGTTAAACCCAAAATTTTAGCTGCTACCGAGTAATTCATGGTCACAGTCAGCTGCTGGAAACTTTTAATTAATTGAGAGTCGCACGCATATCGAATAGGTATAAGTAAAATTAATACTATATATTATATAAAGTAATTATCATTAATACTTGTAATCAGCTAACATGACCCGCTTGGCGCAACTTCTAACTTGCTCAATTCAGTCAGCGCGCCACGAAATGCCGAGTGTTTAATCGCACTTTTATTCAGGAACTCAGCCTAAAAACGCTCAGGTTCCACAGTACCGAGGATAAATATTGTGTTAACCAAGATACTTATAGCGAATCGTGGCGAAATTGCCGTACGCATTATCAGGGCTTGTCGAGAGCTTGGCATGCGCTCAGTCGCAGTCTACTCTGAAGCGGATCGTTATGCTTTACACGTTAAAAAAGCTGATGAAGCATACTGTTTAGGTGATGACCCACTGGCGGGCTATCTTAACCCACAGCAGCTAGTCAATATTGCCAAATCTGTTGGCTGCGATGGATTACACCCAGGTTATGGTTTTTTATCGGAAAATGCCTTGCTTGCAAAAATTTGTGCGCAACAAGGCATTGCCTTTGTTGGCCCAGATGCTGAAGTAATTAACAGAATGGGCGATAAAACCGAGGCTCGTAAAAGCATGACCGCTGCGGGTGTTCCGGTCACACCGGGTACAGATGGCAATTTGTCTGGATTAGATGATGCGCTCATTAAAGCCAGTGAAATTGGCTATCCGGTTATGCTCAAAGCAACTTCAGGCGGTGGTGGTCGAGGCATTCGGCGTTGTGATAATGAGCCTGAATTACGTCAAAATTACGATCGAGTCATTTCCGAAGCACCCAAAGCCTTTGGGCGCGCTGATGTATTTATGGAAAAGTGCATAGTTAATCCGCGTCACATTGAAGTGCAAATATTAGGCGATAGTTTTGGTGACGCCATTCACCTCTATGAGCGGGATTGTTCTATTCAACGCCGCAACCAAAAACTGATTGAAATTGCCCCCTCACCACAATTGTCACAAGAGCAGCGTGAATATATTGGTGACTTGGCCGTTAAAGCGGCTAAAGCGGTAGGCTATCAAAATGCGGGCACGGTAGAATTTCTGTTAGACAGTGATGACAGTTTTTATTTTATGGAAATGAATACCCGCGTTCAGGTTGAGCACACCATTACCGAAGAGGTTACCGGCGTAGATATCGTGCAGGAGCAATTGCGGATTGCTTCGGGTTTGCCCTTGAGTATTAAGCAGGAAGATGTGCATATCAATGGTTTTGCTATGCAGTTTAGGGTTAATGCCGAAGATCCACAAAATGATTTCTTACCTAGTTTTGGACGTATCAGTCGTTATTATGCGCCGGGTGGTCCTGGTGTGCGTACCGATACTTCTATTTACACGGGTTACACCTTGCCGCCACACTATGATTCCTTATGCGCTAAGCTCGTGGTTTGGGCGCAGGATTGGCCGCGCGTTATCGCACGCGGGCATAGAGCTTTAGAGGATATGCGCCTGTTTGGCATTAAAACCACCATTCCTTATTATCATGAAATTTTAAAATCGGAAGATTTTAAGAGTGCCGGTTTTAATACCTCGTTTGTCGATACACACCCGGAATTAACCCACTACTCCTTGAAGCGTGACCCAGAAGAATTGGCCACTGCTATCGCTGCTGCTATCGCAGTTCATTCAGGTTTTTAGGAAAATATTATGAGCACACAAAATACATCAACAAAAGGCCCCGTTTATTTTACTGACGTGGTGTTGCGCGACGGTCATCAGTCTTTAATTGCCACGCGCTTACGTACTGAAGACATGCTGCCCATTTGTGAAAAGTTGGATCGCGCGGGTTATTGGTCTTTAGAGGTTTGGGGCGGTGCAACGTTTGATGCCTGTTTGCGCTTTTTAAAAGAAGATCCGTGGGAGCGTTTACGTCAATTACACCAGGCTTTACCTAATACGCGCTTACAAATGTTATTGCGCGGTCAGAATTTATTAGGCTACCGGCATTATGCTGATGATGTCGTTGATGCCTTTATCGATAAAAGTGCGGCAAATGGTATTGATGTGTTTCGCCTGTTTGATGCGCTGAATGATGAGCGTAATTTAATCACAGCAGTGAATGCGGTTAAGCGCAATCAGAAACATGCGCAAGGGACTTTGTGTTATACGGTTAGCCCAGTACATACCTTAGATAGTTTTGTCGAATTAGCGGTGAAGCTGGAAGACATGGGTTGTGATAGTCTTGCGATCAAAGATATGGCAGGATTATTAACTCCATTTTCAGCTGAGCAATTGGTCAGCCGCCTTAAAGAGCGGGTAGATTTGCCTTTATTTTTACATTCTCATTCAACCTCGGGCATGTCGGCCATGTGCCAGCTAAAAGCGGTCGAAGCCGGTTGTCAGCATATTGATACCGCGATTTCTAGTTTTGCGGGTGGCACGAGCCATCCACCGACAGAAACCATGGTTGTGGCTTTACGCGAAGCAGGGTATGAGGTCGGCCTGGATATGGCTTTATTAAAAGAGATTACCGACTACTTTAAAGAAGTGCGTAAAAAATACCACCAGTACGAAAGCGCTTATTCGGGTGTCGATACTGACGTGTTATTAAGTCAGGTGCCGGGCGGCATGATGTCTAATCTAGCGAATCAGTTAAAAGAGCAGGGGGCTTTAGAGCGTATTAATGAGGTATTTGCAGAAATCCCTAAAGTACGTAAAGATTTGGGTTATCCGCCTTTAGTCACGCCAACATCTCAAATTGTCGGTACTCAGGCGGTACTTAACGTGGTCACGAGCGAGCGCTATAAAAGCATTACTAATGAAGTGAAGCGCTATCTTCAAGGTGGTTATGGACGTGCGCCTGGAAATGTTGATGCTGCTTTATGTAAGCAGGCTATAGGTAATGAATCTGTGATTGAAGTGCGTCCTGCTGACTTGATCAAAGATGAAATGGTCAGTTTACGTAAAGACGCGGCAGGGTTTGCTAAAAACGAAGAAGATGTGTTGATTTATGCCATGTTCCCCGATATAGGGCAAACCTATTTAGAGCAGCGTGAAGCAGGGACATTAGTTCCCGAAGTGCTGCAGGCAGTCGACCAGGCAACAGCCAGTGACGCAACACCATTGGCTACAGAGTTTAATATCAGTCTACATGGTGAAACCTATAATATTCAGTTAACGGGTGCTGGTCCGCATGAGCAAAGTCAGCGCCATTTGTATTTAACAGTTGATGGCATACCTGAAGAGGTCTTGTTACAACCTTTGAATGAATACACAGGGCAAAATCAATCTGGGCGACCTGCGAGTAGAGGCCCTGGTGATATTAGCACCTCGATGCCAGGTAATGTGGTTGAGGTGATGGTTAATGAAGGCGATCAGGTCGCGATTGGTGATACTTTATTTATCATTGAAGCGATGAAAATGGAAACTGAAATTAAGGCTCAGGTAGCGGGTCGTGTGGCTAATATTCATATCAAAAAAGGCGACCGAGTCACGCCGGGCGAGGCTTTGATTCAAATTGAAATTTAACGGTACTCCGTAGGGCGGACTGAAGTCCGCCCTACGGAGTCAAAGAGTTTATCAGCACATTACCTTTAGCCCATGTAAAGTGGATTATTAGTGCATCAAAGGGGGCGATTGATTCTACAGATACTACGCACTCAGTTAAGTAACTGAGTGCGAAATAATGCTATTTACAACTCAAATTCAGCCGCAGTCAACCCTAGTTCTACCGCGATCCGACGCGCCATGGTTTTTTCATGTTCATCAAAATCACCATCAGCGGCACCGATTGCAATGACTAGGCGCATAATTAGGCGAGCTGCCTGACTATTGTTTTTCATTTTACCAATCGCTTCAAATGCCTTTGCTTCACCTAAATCATTATCGAACTCTAGTTGATTAACAAATTCACTAAACGCGCCGATAATATCGGTCATTTTGAAAACTGATAATGGCTCATAGTTTTCAATAAATTTAACCATTTTGCGTTTTTCTTCGGGTGAAATTACTCCGTCCGCTAAAGCTAACAAGGCAGACCCTGCCATTGCTGCCTGCAAAAAGTCTTTATTTTTAAACTTTAAAGCTTCGGTTTTTAATTCATTAGCTTTTTCTTTTAAGCCATCCATTAAATCTCTTAAACTCATTTTCTTATCCTCGTTAGTTGTTATAAAAATTGATTAGGCCGTGACTTCTTTAATTAAAGAAACGGCGCGATACGGTAAATCGGCATCATAAATAATCGGCACTTGTTTTTCCTGCGCCAACACGTTTAAATGTGCAACAGCTAAATCTTGCTGATCGCGTAGCAACAGCAAATCGGGCACGCGTCTTAATAATACTCGCGTTGCTTCACCCACACCTGGTTTTACACGGTTTTCGTCAGTCACACCATAGTCATGCTTAACTTCTATCAGGAATTGTTGTGAGCGCTGCTGTAATGCCTGTTGATCTATAGGCTGTGCCGTACAAGCAACAGTATCATCCCATAACGCACGAATTTGCGCGCACATTTCGCTGATAAACCATAGCGATAAATCAGCATTTTGAAAATTTTCATAAAACACACATCCATGAAAATCCTCGCGGCCAATATAGTCACTATTAAGTATAGAGCGGCTGATTAAACCTGAAATCGTCGCATTTAGAATAGCCGATGGAATCAGATAATCATCGCTACTTGCCGCTATCGCCGCAACACCCGCCAAGTCAACTAATACATATAAGCCCGAATCAATGGCAAACTGATGGCGCTGATTAAAATCCTTGATACTTTTATGTAATTCTCTGGCAATCACGCCTTTTCCTGTCCAGCCATCAATAAATACCAGGCTGGAACCTGAGTGTCTGGCCAAAATATATTGCAGGGCATTTTCATCAATGCCTCGATCACGAATAATCGAAATGGAATAATGCCAAACCTGACGCTGACAATGTTCAGCTAAAGTATGTTTTAAAATTACGCCGACAGGTGTACCAGCACGTGCTAAAGAAACTAACACAATATCCCCGTTGCGACTTGCGGCAATTTTCTCAGCCAGGCGAATACAATCGACCGCCATCTGCTGCTGATTTTGCTGCATCGCTTGATGAAAAATCGTCATATAATCTACTGAAGGCAAACTCTCACGACTTAACATTTCACTATAATGCCTCTTTTCGACTTGAATACGGCGCTCTTTTTCTGCAACAGGCGTATCGGGTACATCGATAGGCTTTAGTAAAAACTGTACATCGTCAGGCGTATAACTGCCAGTAAAAACTGTATTCATCTCAGCACTCAACTAACTGTTGGTGCAACTGCGCCCCCTGTGGAATCATCGCATAATCACATTGCGCAATAAAAGGTGCATCACTGAGACTATCACCCATGCCCATGGTGAGGATCTCACCATATTGCTGCTTTAATGCATCTAGCCGATAATTAACTGCATGAGACTTATTGATACTACGCGGTAATATCGTCAGTGAGTTACTGTTTAAATAGGCTTGAAAAGCTGTAAATTCTTGTAATAAAGGCTGTACACAGTTTACTAAAATGGAGTGTAGTTCAGCATATACGGCCTGATGATGACGAACTTCAACATAAAAATCCAACCCAGCCTCATGAATAATGCGTACTAACAACTCAATATGTTGCTGCTCGGCGTATTGTTCAATAACTTGTTTTAATTCGCTAAACATCGCCTGTACAGTGGCTAATTGGGGTTCTAAGCGCGCTCGCCATTGCTCATCTTCCTGACCATTTTCATCTAATATCGTTGCGCCATGATTTAAAATCACCCCATCATTGCAGGGCACACCTAAATCAACGCGAACATAGGCGGCTTGCGTTCTTGCCGTGGTCGGAATAATGCGCCATTGCTCATGTAGTAACGCTAATAGTGTTTTTTGTTTAGGTAAAGAATAAGAGCTGGGTTCACCCGACAAGGCATACGCCGCAGGTGTTGCCTGTTCAAGACTGGCACATTTTCGGCGTGTTTGAAAGACGGTATCGTCTAAATCAAGAAAGAGAAATTTTTCCATCGGCGTAATAAAATGAAGTGGCGTTGAGTTGCTGGACTAATTGCTGTAACGAAGTACACATCGGCGTTTCATGACAAATAATCACCTGATCGTATTGGCCTGTTGTTACGTTATATAAGTAATTTGGAATGTTATCAGCATAATTATCGATAAATTCCATTTTTTCTTTAATAGCGTCACCCTTTAACAAAGGTGAACGCGCGGTTGATTGCACTCTGACATCCCAGCCTTGTTGCTCTAAATACCGCGCCATCAAAAAAGCAACATGAACAAATTCTCCTGTGCCTAATACTAATATACGCTGCTCTTTTTGCCAGTTTTGTGTTAATTGTTTTAGGGTAGCTGTATCAAAATGCAATTGACCCTGGACACCTAAGCGCCCTGCTTTTAAGCATAAATGTTGGCGTTTACAGTCAAGCTTGCTGTGTACATTCGGTATCTGGGTATAACAGTAATCAGGGTTCGGTATAAAGTTGACCTTAGCGGCTAACGCGCTAATAAATTGCACATCCAATTCAAATTGCTGTCGGATTTGTTGCTGTCGTTTGCCATCCACAAAATTGAGAATACTCACGATAATAACACGCTGAAGTTGTGGATTAACCCGCAGGTATGCCTTAATAAGATTGACAAAAGTAGTGCCTGTTGTCAGTTCATCATCAATCAAGACTAAAGTTTGTGCATTCAGAAATATTTTTTGTAGCACAGGTTCGGGTGGAACATATAAATAGAACTGACTCGCGTGGCTATGTTGTTCTTGAAAGTCGAGCCGTTGAATACCCGCTAATAAATAGCGCGAAGTGTGGATAAAAAGATGCTCAGCATTAGTGGCCTGGTTTACATAGGCTTCATAAACGCCCTGGCCTAAACCTGCTGCGGCTTCTGCCATACCTATAAAGACACTAGAACCTTGAATAGAACCCGCCAGAGATTGCGCTAAATAATGATGCATGTGATGCATTTCCGCAGGCTTGGATGGCCAATACTTAGCTAATAACTTACTGACAAACAAAAAACCTCGCTTCGGGTTTTGTCTTGCAGCATAACTGGTTAACTCAGCTAAACAAAAATCACTCGCTGCCAAATTCAAGTTTAACTCACCAGTGGGCAATGAAACAGTATGGGTAGACACGATAATAATTTTTCCAAAAAAATAGGGCGAGCAATACTCACCCTATCATTAAATCCCTTTAAGATTGAGGTCTAAGGAACGAGAATTCAATAATACCCTCGCTCCTAAGCGTCAAATACTCACACCAAAACTTGCCGCTAAAGGCCCTAATCCACCCGCAAAGCCTTGCCCTACTGCTTTAAATTTCCAGTCACCTTTATGACGATATAACTCACCAAAAACCATCGCTGTTTCAACGCTTGCATCTTCTGATAAATCATAGCGGGCCACTTCATTACTATTTGCTGCATCAACCACACGAATAAAGGCATTGCTGACTTGACCAAAATTTTGCCCTCGCGCCTCTGCTTCATGAATCGTAACAGCTATAATCACTCTCTGAACAGCCGGTGCAACATTGGCTAATGTAATTTCGACTACTTCGTCATCGCCATCACCTTCACCATCTCTGTTATCACCTTTATGCTCGACCGCTCCACAAGTTGATTTTAAATTATTATAAAAAATAAAATCACTGTCACTCGCGACCTTTCCCTCTGCACCCACTAAAAATGCAACCGCATCTAAGTCAAATTCTGCGCCATCCGTTGCTCTGGAGTCCCAGCCCAAACCTAATGCAACTTTCGCCAAACCAGGTGCTTCTTTACTTAAATTAACATTACCGCCTTTACTTAATGATACTGC
>JAUVAA010000207.1 GCA_030591965.1 bacterium | reverse complement strand
TGACCGCATGATATATTATTAACTATTTAAAGGGCGAAGTACTAGTTATATTAATTTATATTCCATTGCTGGTGAAAAGTATCCAATAGAAGGTATTGAAGGAATCACGATAAAGAATTTTTACCAAAAAGGGCATGAGGGTGAGAATGGGAATTTAGGGATTTCTAATTCCATAGCAAGAAATAACTCATCTCTAGATCCTAAAAAAATGATGTCATGCGTGTCCATGTTAACGGTGAAGGAGCATTAGCTAAATTACTCTCTTGGTACACTGGTAGCGCATTTTAGCCGTACTTTTATATCAGTAAACAAATGACTCGACAGTACTTTAGCTTGTATAATTACATTAATAACTAAATTGACTTAACACTGAATATGGATAGTTTGCTCAAGCCTTTCACCCCTAAAAAAGCTGCTTTTGGTCGCCATGAAACCTTTGCTCTTCGGTATGGGTGGCTAACTAAGGGTTTTCAGGCTTTACAAGTTGACCCCCATATTTTTAATTCTGATGCCTCTACCGTTGTTTTAGGTGTAGGGAAAAATATGGTCAATGCCATTCGTTATTGGCTTCGTGCAACACAAATGATTGAAGCAACAGAAGATGGCTGGCAGGCAACAGAGCTAGGGCTGTCTATCTTTTCAGAAGATGGATGGGATCCGTATTTGGAAGATGAAGCGACTCTTTGGTTAATCCATTGGATGTTAGCCACAAATTCAGAGTTAGCAACGGCATGGTACTGGTTTTTTAACTGCTTTCATAAAATTGAATTTACTAACGATGAAGCCGCTAATGATTTAGCTCGGTTTGTGCAGGAAAATCTAACGGGTAAACATTCAGAAAGAACCGTTAGAAATGATATTAACGTCCTCTTAAAAATGTATAGCCAAAGCCGGTATGGGGCAAAAGTTGAAATAGAAGATATTTTAGATGTTCCTCTTGGATCATTAAAACTCATCACCACAAGTCAGCATACACACTATTTTCAATGTAGAAATACCGCTCAAGATAATTTGCCGATTGCAATTGTCGCTTTTGCTATCAATGAAATATTCAACCAACGTCAACTCGCCATTCTACCTGTCTCTGAATTGGTGTACGGAGAAAAGCTGGGTATCGCAGTCGGGAGCGTATTTAAGTTAACCGAAGGGGAGTTGCTTGCTAAGTTAGAGAAAGTCGTCGAGCAATACCCCGATATTTTTAATATCAATGAAACAGCCGGCATTAATCAACTATATCGCCAGAAAGAAAAAAAACCTTCAGTTGCTTTTTTGCAGGATTATTTTGAAGACAAGGACAGAGCCGCATCATGATGGAACAGATTGTATGCATTGATACTCACTACACCCGCTCAATTAACCTAGAAAGAGATAGTGATTCAAGCAAAATTCTTAATGCTTATATTCCTACCTCTAAAGCAATACAAGTCTTAGAAAAAGTTACACAAACATTTACACAAAAAGATACACCACGAGCCTGGTCATTAGTTGGGCCTTATGGCTCAGGTAAATCAAGTTTTGCTATATTTTTAGCACATTTACTGGAAGATCAAAGCCTTAAAACCAGTCTTATTGCTGAACAATTAATTACTAAACACCAGCCAACATTAGCAAAAAAGATAACCACGCATATCCATGAAAGTAATGCGTACTGTACGGTATTATTAACAGGAAGCTCAGAGTCATTGAGTCAACGATTTTTACAAGTTGTTCATCATTCAGCTGAGGAATACTGGCTTGAAAAGCAAGGCCGAAAGCCCAAAATTCTTGATGAATTAGCAGAGGCAGTAAATACCGGTGCAACTGTTAGCGAAATTATAAATCTACTCAATAGACTTCAAAAAGCCATACACCAAGAACAAGGGAAAGGGCTATTAATTGTTATTGATGAACTAGGCAAGTTCTTAGAGTACGAAGCTCGTCATCAAGGTGCCAATGATATATTCCTATTACAGGCTCTTGCTGAATTTGCCTATAAAGGAAAAGAAGCGAATGTTTTATTAGTGGTTCTTATGCACCAAGCTTTTGACCAATACGCAAAAGGCATGGGCGAAGCACAGCGTAATGAATGGACCAAAGTACAAGGGCGATTTGAAAGTATTCCTTTCCTAGAGTCAGCGGAACAAACCTTAAGAGTCGTTGCGGCCGTTTTTAAACCGGCATTCAATAAGCAACAAAAAAACCTTATATCAGAACAAGTATTGGAGATAACAACTGCTTTAATTCAGCAGCAGGCGCTTCCTGGTGCAATGAAGCAACCCCTTGCTCAAGATATATTTACCCGCTGCTATCCTTTACATCCTGTTGCCGCTATCTTACTCCCTGTTCTCTGCCAAAAAGTTGCCCAAAATGAACGAACCCTGTTTAGTTATCTTGGTAGCAAAGAGCACTATGGATTTCACGATGGCTTGAAGCGATTAGATAAAGTTGGGGACTGGGTGTTAGTGTGGGAAGTTTTTGAATACTTTATTTTAAACCAAAGCATCATGACTTCAGACCACACGACGCACCGCCGTTGGATTGAAGTTTTAAATGCCATTGAACGCTTAGGCGATGCACCCGAATCAGAAATACAATTATTAAAAACCATTGGCCTACTCAATATCATTGGGAAACAAGGTGGATTGAAAGCAAGCCAAGCTATATTGGCACAATGTTTTCCTGATAAACAACAAGTCGAATTAGATTTAGCGCAATTAAAAGCGAAATCCATTATCAACTACCGAAAATTCAGCAATGAATTTCGTATCTGGGAAGGCAGTGATTTTGACTTACAAGCCTGCTTACGCCAAACCATTCAAGAATTAGGGCAATTTGATTTAGCCGAAACACTCAATAACCGAAAAACACTACTCCCTATTGTTGCTCGCCGTTATTCCATCAAAAATGCAACCCTACGTTATTTTCAGCCTTTTTACTCCACTGCCAATACACCTAATACGCAAAAAACATCTGCTATACAGCCGCATATTGAATTCTTCCTCGCCGAGACAGAAGATGACGTTGAACGCTTTCAAACACAGGCAACCGTAGAAAATGTCAATGAGTTAACCGTTTTTGTTTTATGTGAAAATGCTGCGAAAATTCGTGATGCAATCACCGAGGTCATGGCATTAGAGAAAATACAAACAGAAAACCCCGTTATAAAATCAGATCCTGTTGCACAAAGAGAATTGAAAGATCGCTTAATGACAGCGCAGTACACCGAAGGTAAGCAGCTAAACCAAATGCTAGAACACCCTGAGAAAAATCAATGGGTGTGGAATGCTGAAAAATTAGACATACAAAATAAAAAATCCTTACAACAACAATTATCGAGCGTCTTAGAGCAGGTTTACCCCAAGTCACCTCTCATAAGAAATGAGCTGATTAATCGTAACAAAACCTCATCACAAGCCAACTCGGCAAAAAACAAATTGGTAACTGGCTTACTCACCAAGGTTTCTGAATATGATTTAGGTTTCGCTGGGGATAAATATCCGCCTGAGAAATCAATTTACCGCGCACTCTTTAAAGAAACCGGCATACATGTTAAAAAGGATGGTCATTGGCAGCTGGTTGCCCCCACAAAAGATAATCCATATCAGTTGTTTCATCTATGGGAAGGCATTGATGCTTTTTTAAAGGATAAAAAGGCAGCGGTACCTCTAAGCGAATTGTATAGCTTCCTACAAAAACCGCCTTACGGTGTGAAGCAAGGGGCTTTATCACTGATTTTTATTGCCTATTATTTATCAAAACAACGTCATTTAGCCCTGTATGAAAGCGATGTCTTTTGCTCGCATATCACCCAAGAACATTTTGAAATCTTACTTAAGCGTCCCGAACTTTTTAAAATAGAAGCCTTTAGTTTTTCAGGCATACAAACAGAAGTCTTTAACCAATATTTAGAAAAATTAGTGGGTAAGTCGCCAGAAAACAGCACACTGTTAGATATTGTAAAACCACTGGCTAAGTTTATACATAAGCTTCCTCAATACACCATTACGACAAAAAATATTGATAAACAAGCGATTGCAGTGCGAGATGCATTTCAAACCACACAAAGCCCTATGACCTTGCTTTTTTCTAGCCTGCCGATTGCTTGTGGTTTTACCGCTTATCAGAATGAAATCGAATTTAACTTATCGAACCCCAGTGATTTTTTAACGGTACTGGTCAATAAACTGAATATCTTGAATAAAGCTTATGATGCCTTATTAGCCAATTTTCAGCAGCAAATAACAGAAGCCTTTGCATTAACAACAACGGTTAAAAATCTCAGTGAATTAAGGCAAGCGCTGATTAGTCGTTATGCAGGGTTAGAGAAATACACCTGCGATGGCATAGGTTTGAAAGCATTTGTTATTCGCCTACAAAATAAAAAAGAAACCGATATTGCATGGCTAGAATCAGTTGCCGCATTTTTAGGGAAAGCGCCTGCTGATAAGTGGAAGCAAAACAACGCTAGCCAAGCTGAGTATTTACTGGCCGATTTAAGTGAGCGGCTTAAACAGATAGCGATTGTGCATGCAGAACAATTGAATGCGGATGTGGGTAGTCAAGCTACCTTAATACGCATTGTGAGTGAGCAGGGTGAAATGAACCAAGTGGCTTATATTACCGATGAATTAAAGCAAGCAGCCAATAAAAAATTAGCCCAGCTTGATTTAGGCAGTGCAGATAAGCAGTTAAAACTCACTATTTTAGCGCAGCTAATGCAAGAACTAGCGGATGCTGAAGAGTAATGAAAAATCGCTACCAAACCGAACATAATTCAGAGGCTCAACTTGAGCCAGGCTCGGATGGTGCAGTACTGGTTAATCAGCTCAAGATTAAATGTATTAAAGACAT
>JAUVAA010000142.1 GCA_030591965.1 bacterium | reverse complement strand
ATGCGCAAGCTTATTGTCGTATATCAAGCTATCTGCAAACAATGGCGAACCAAGGAATTAATCCATTGATTGCTATTCAAATGGCTTTAGCTGGGAAAATTAACTCTATGGGGTGAGTAGTTACCAAATCGTAATACAGTACTTTTCTTATCACAAACGACTGCCGCTATAATATCTGTCGATAAAGAAAACGCATCAATGTGCCACAGATCAGCTGCACCACAGGTCTCTGGCACACGTAAAAAATCATTCAAATCAGCGGGGTTAATCACACATTGATTTAAGCCTAAGGTAATGCCTTTCCCATCTGCTTTAACAAAAGCTTCTTTTCTCACCCAAAATTGATAAAAAGTACGCCCTTGCTCCGACTTATCTAAACTATGCCAGTAATCGGCCTCCTCAAAAGCAAAACATTTCTTAACCAATCCTGCCCAAGTATCGCGCGGCTTATAGTATTCAATATCAATACCTAGCTGGCATTGCTGCGCAACGGCTATCGCCAGACTATTGCCTGAATGCGACATATTAAAACTTAGCTCAGGGTAATCTGCTAAAAAAGGCTTACCAAATTCTGTTTTCGAAAATTTTAATTGTACTGCGGGCTCGTTAATATAGTTCGCTAATGTTTCCCTTAACAACCCATGGGCAACAATATAATTATCTCTTACTTGAGCAAATTTAAACCTTTCAGTAACGGCCCGTTCATTAGCATCTAATAAGCTTAAGTAATGCGCGTGCCGGTGATAAAAACTCGATACCGATGTCGTCGTGTAAACATCAACCTGAGCTTTATTAATCAACCGTTTGCACACTGGAAAAGCCCTCGCCGCGTGGATCACTAGCCGCAGCGAGTTCTTTACTCACTTTATCTAGTTGCACGGCCTGCATATTCCCATAATTATATTTCTGCATCAGTTGATGACCGAGAGCTTGCAACCCTTGCACTTCATCTTCAGTTAAGCCATTTTTCTCATATAAAATCTGATCAGGAATATATTGATGATGAAAGCGTTTAACATTCACCCATGATTCAGGGGTATTACCTGCAGAAAAATCCAGTGCCGCCAATAGCACCATAGAAATAATACGACTGCCGCCCGGCGTGCCTAAAACAGCTATGCGCTTATTATCCTCTAAAAAAGTCGGTGTCATACTGGATAACATGCGTTTTTCTGGGGCAATAGCATTGGCAGCTCCACCGACCAAGCCATAGCCATTAGCCGAATTCTTAGCGCTGGCAAAATCATCCATTTCATTATTTAATAGTACACCTGTTCCTGATGCTACTAAGCCAGCACCAAATGGAAAATTAACACTTAATGTTGCTGAAACTCGGTTGCCTTCAGCATCAATAATCGAAAAATGAGTGGTATTGCGCCCGCTAAGCTGCTCTTCTGTTTGTCCTGTCAGATAATCACTGGGCAAAGCCTTGTCTGCACGCAGTGTACTAGCTAAACCTTGCGCATAATCTTTATTTAGCAAGCGCTCCACAGGCACATCAATAAAATCTGTATCGCCTAAATATAAAGCTCGATCATGATAAGCGCGACGTAATGCTTCTGCAATTAAATGTTTACGTGTGATGCTATCAACCGAGTCCAAATCGATATTTTCCAGCATATTCAAAGCAGCAATTAAAACGATACCTCCCGATGAAGGCAAAGCCGCACTGGTGATTTTTATACCTTTATAACTTCCCGTAATCGGCTCGCGTTCAATAAGCTGATACTTTTTCAAGTCTGCTAATGACCAAATACCACCTTTTTTTTGTACCGCAGACACCAATTTATCAGCAATAGCCCCCGCATAAAATCCAGCATGCCCTTTATCAGCTAACTGTTTTAAAGTGTTGGCTAAATCAGTTTGTATTAATAGGCTATCTTTCTCTGGGATTTCGCCTAGTTGCAAAAAAATATCGGCAGTTTCAGCGTCTTTATTTAAAATCGTTTTACGAAAACCTAAAAGCTTCTGATGACGCTCTCCGATATTAAAGCCCTGTTCAGCATAACGAATAGCAGGCTCTAAACTTTCAGCCAAGCTCAATTTTCCATAGTGCTTCGATAAATGTACTAAACCAGCAGGCATACCAGGAATACCAGCCGCTAAAACACCATTTAACGATAGACCTGTAACCGTGTTACCTTGCGCATCAATAAACATGTTTTTATCTGCGGCTAAGGGCGCTTTTTCACGGCCATCAAGCATAATGTCTAAACCGTCACGCTCTCTATGTAACAACCAGAAGCCACCTCCACCCAAGCCAGAGCCTGAAGGCTCAACAACCGCTAAAGCAGCGCTGACAGCGACCGCCGCATCATAAACATTGCCGCCCTTATTTAAAATCTCAAAACCCGCTTGAGTCGCTAAGGGATGCGCGGTGGCTATCGCCACTTGGCCTGGTTGTTTTACGCTACAGCCTGTTATACTTAAAACAACAAAAATCAGCGCTAAACTAACTGATAAGCTAACACTCTTACTACTCTTTTTTTGACTCAATACATTTACTCTCATGAACATACCTTTGACTAATATTAATGCGCTGATTGTCGATATGGATGGCGTATTATGGCACGGTGAGCAGGCTATTGCAGGCTTAAGCGATTTCTTTCAGCTATTACGTGAGCAAGATATGCCTTTTATTCTGGCAACCAATAATGCCAGTAATACTGCCGAGCAATATGTTAAAAAATTAGCGCGTATGGGCATTAGCATTAAACAGGAAGAAATACTGACCTCGGGCATGGCTACCGCGCTGTACCTTGCTCAACATAAAGACCCAGCGAATACGCGTATTTTCGTGTTAGGTGAACAAGGGGCGAGCCAGCCACTATTAGAGCAAGGCTTCACTTTAACGGATATTTACCAATTAAATAGTCCAGAAACACCCAATCAAGGCGCGGATATTGTAGTTTGTGGAAAAGATGAAACGATTACTTGGGATAAACTGTCTACTGCAACACTGAACTTACAAGCAGGCGCAGAATTTATTGCCACCAATGCAGATACGACACTACCGACTGAGCGAGGTTTAGTGCAAGGTAATGGTGCAATTCTCGCCGCACTACATGCAGCGACAGGACGCACACCGACTGTTATCGGCAAACCTGAACCAATTATGTACCAACAAGCACTCGCTTTATTAGGTTCTACGCCAGAAAACACTATTGCTATTGGTGATCGTTTAGATACGGATATTTTAGGTGCGGTACGCACAGGGATGCGTAGTTTAATGGTTTTAACAGGGGCGTCAAAATGTGAAGATTTGGAAGAAATTGATTTTACACCGACGTGGATTATGCAAGATTTACAGGCAGTGACAGAGGCTCTACGGGAAAGGAACTAAACGAATCGGGTACAACGACTATTTATAACTGATATTACGCAGGAACATTGCCATACTCATATTAAGAGAAATATGACTTAAAAATAATAGATTATGGGAGGGGCTTTAGCTCCGATTTTATACAAGTCGCGGCTAAAGCCCCTCCCACAAATAACACCATTAACGCTTAATGTAGCGGTAATAGCTTTAAGATGGGGTTCGCAAAAAACACTCTACCCATCCTTTTAACACAACTATTACAGCGTTTCTACACCCGATGCTTTAGCAACTAATACAACATCAGCAGGTCTTAAGCCAAAAATACCAACCGTGACAACACCCGGGATATTATTCACTAAGCGCTCTAATGCTAGTGGCTCAGCAATTTCCATATTATGTACATCAAGAATTTCACAACCATTATCAGTTTTATAATTCTCACGCCAAATTGGCTGACCACCTAATTTAACAATTTCACGAGCAACATAACTACGTGCCATTGGGATAACTTCAATAGGTAAAGGAAATTTACCTAAGACTTTAACAGTTTTGCTTTCATCAACAATACAAACAAACTTCTTGCTCGCACCAGCAATAATTTTCTCGCGTGTTAATGCGCCGCCGCCGCCTTTAATTAACTGCTTTAACGCGTTAGTTTCATCTGCGCCATCGACATAAACATCTAAGTTTCCAGACTCACTAAGCTCCATCACTGGAATACCAATTTTTTTCAGCCTTTCAGTGGTCGCAATAGAGCTAGATACTGCCCCTTTAATATCTTTAGTTAAGTCAAAATCAGCTAGGCAATCAATAAAATGATTAACCGTTGATCCTGTTCCTACGCCTAAAATAGCAACATCTTTAATATAAGGTAAGGCAGCTTCAGCTGCTTTACGTTTACTTTCGTCTTGTGTCATATCTTATCTTCCTAAATGATTAAGGCCATGCTGTGATCGAGCTAAACTCGTTAACTCGATCAGCAAATAAATTTAAGCTTTTGCTAATTCTGCACGCATTTCATCTATCACTTTTTTATAGTCAGGCTGACTAAAAATAGCTGACCCAGCAACAAACATATCAGCACCCGCAGCTTTAATTTCACGGATATTATCTACTTTAACGCCACCATCAATTTCTAAGCGTATATCGTAACCACTGTTATCAATTCTTGTTCTTGCTTCACGCAATTTATCTAATGTACTAGGAATAAAAGATTGACCACCGAAACCAGGGTTAACTGACATTAACAAGATAATGTCAACTTTATCCATCACATAGTCTAGGTAATGCAAGGGTGTGCCTGGGTTAAAGACTAGCCCAGACTTACAACCTAAATCACGAATCATTTGTAATGAACGATCAATATGCGTAGAAGCTTCTGGGTGAAAAGTAATCATGCTTGCGCCGGCTTTAGCGAAGTCAGGAATAATGCGATCAACAGGCTCAACCATTAAATGCACATCAATAGGAGCAGTCACGCCATGCTTTCTCAGCGCGTCACAAACCAATGGCCCAATAGTTAAGTTAGGTACAAAGTGATTATCCATCACATCAAAATGAACAACGTCTGCGCCAGAAGCTAAAACATTATCAACTTCTTCACCTAATTTAGCGAAATCAGCAGAAAGAATAGAAGGTGCAATCCAGTTATCAGTCATATCATGACTCCTCATTTAATTAAAATTATTGTTATTATACGCTTTTATTTTTCTTGAGCTAATGCCGCAGCTAATTGCTTAGCAGGCATATAGCCGGGAAAAATTGTGCCTTTTGTCGTTATCATCATCGGTGTACCACGCACACCTAGTTTTTCACCTAAAGCCATATGGGCATCAACAGGATTTTTGCAGGTTTTTTCTGCTGGCGGATTTGATCCTGATTTAGCCCCTGTTAAAGCAGCATTTCTATCATCTGCGCACCAAACTGAAACAGCCTTTTTATAAGCATCAGAATCTTTGCCCGCTCTTGGGTAAAATAAATACTGAATAGTAATGCCTTCAGCTAAATATTTATCCATCTCTGAATGTAGTTTACGACAGTAACCACAATCTATATCGGTAAAAACATTTATCGTATATTTACTTTCTGGCGCTTTATAGATAATCATCTGATCTTTAGCTACACCATTAATCAGGACAGCCCTAGCTTTGGCTAGCTTATCTTCCGTTAAATCTTTTTTAGCGACTAAATCAAACATATGCCCCTGAATCAGATACTTACCATCTTCTGAAACATAAAAAACATCCGCACCGACCATAACTTCATACAGGCCCTTTACTTCTGAGTCAGAAATATCATCTACAGAAATTGAAGGCATGGTTTCTGCTAGTACTTTTCTCAATGCTTCTTTATCAGCATAAGCCGCTGGAGCGACAAATAATCCTGCTAAAAATAAAGCAACGAAAGCTTGTTTTAAGTTATTCATAATAATCCTTTAAGGTAATTGAGCGGTGCGGGGTTAAGTTAAAATAAACGTCCTATATCCAAAAATACAGCGAGAATCATTAAGCCTAATAAGGCTGCCATGCCTATTTGCTGAAAAACTAATTGGATATTTTCTGCAACTGGACTACCTTTAATTGCCTCAACAGCAAACATTAATAGATGTCCGCCATCTAAAACAGGAATGGGTAATAAATTCAAAACGCCCAAACTAACACTGACTATTGCCAAAAACTTCAGAAAAGAAACCAAACCCATTTCTGCAGATTTCCCTGCGTATTGAGCAATACTAATTGGACCACTTAAATTATCTACCGACGCTTTACCGACAAACATATAGCCCATCATTTTCAAGGTCGCACCTGAATAATACCAAGTCCGTTTAACTGCCGCGGCAAGTGCCTCGCCTGGAGATAAGGAGTAGTCAACCATTAATGAATCAAGCAACCCCTCTGGCACTTGCACGCCAACACCTATTTTCCCAATTATCTTTTCATTTTCAATAGTACTTTTAGGTGTTAAGTTCAATGCGACAACTAACCCCGCCCGTTCGACTAATAGTGACATAGCTTGCCCTGGGTGTACTTGTACGTATGCCACCCACTCTAGCCAATCTTTAAATTCGCTGCCATCAGCACTCAGAATGAGGTCACCGGTTTGCAGCCCTGCTTGCTCAGCAACACTGTCCGCTATAACTTTGCCCACCACCGCAGGTATCGTTGGCTGCCATGCCTTCAAACCTAGCTCTTTAAATAAAAGCTCAGGCTCTTGGCTTATTGCCAAAGGGATAACCAAAGTATGCGTTAATAATATTCCATCTTGGCTTTTGACTTGTATAGGCAGGCCCTCTTCTGCATCCATCGCTGAAGCAAACAGAGTTTCCATCGTTTCACGCCAAGTCTGTGTTTTAATACCATTAACCGAGATAATCTCTTCACCTTCGACAAAGCCCGCTTGAGCAGCGAGTGTCGTAGGTTCAACCGTGCCGACCACGGGACGCATGCCGGTTTCGCCAATCATAAAAACCAGCCAATAAAGCAATACTGCCAAGACTAAGTTAAAGATAGGCCCTGCCGCGACAATAGCTGAGCGCGCCCATAACGGCTTGCGACTAAAAGCATGCGGTAAATCTTCGGGGGCAACATCACCTTCGCGCTCATCAACCATTTTCACATAGCCACCCAACGGAATGGCTGACAGCACATATTCAGTTGTGGAACTGTCTTTTTGATATTTCCAAATAACCTTACCAAAGCCTATCGAAAAACGCAGTACCTTAACGCCCGTTTTTCTAGCAACCCAAAAATGGCCGAATTCATGAATCGCAACCAATAAGCCAATCGCGACTATAAAATAAAACAGACTATGTAAGGTTTCCATTAGGCAACTAAAGCCGCAATAATTTGCTCAGCTTGCCCGCGCGCTTGCTGGTCCGCAGTAAGAATATGTTCTAAGGTATCCGCTTGCGTTGCTGTGAATTTAGCCATACTTTGTTCAATGACCTCTGGAATATCAGTAAAACGTATTTGCTCATTTAAAAAAGCTTCTACCGCGATCTCATTAGAAGCATTTAATACCGTTGGCATAATGCCGCCCGCTGTAATGGCTTCTATCGCTAAACGTAAACACGGGAATCTGTGCAAGTCAGCCACTTCAAAATCCATATGCTTAACAGCAAAAATATCTAAAGGTGCAACACCGGAATCGAAACGATCAGGCCACGCCATTGCGTGCGCAATAGGGATGCGCATATCTGGATTACCCATTTGTGCTAAGACACTACCATCAACATAATCGACCATTGAATGAATAATGCTTTGTGGGTGAATAACAACTTGAATTTGCTCAGGCTGCATATTGAATAACAAACAGGCTTCAATTAATTCCAAGCCTTTATTCATCATTGTTGCAGAGTCAACCGAGATTTTTCTGCCCATATCCCATTTAGGGTGCGCCACTGCTTGAGCAACCGTGACCTTATCTAGCTCATCAAGTGGTGTCGTTCTAAATGGCCCGCCTGAAGCGGTTAATAAAATACGTCGAGCTGAAGGAGCATCGTGCCCCGCTGTATAATCCGCAGGCATACATTGAAAAATCGCATTATGCTCACTATCAATAGGCAATAAAATCGCACCCGAATCTTTAATCGCTTGCATAAAAATATCACCGGACATAACCAATGATTCTTTATTTGCCAGCAACACTGTCTTTCCTGCTTGAGCCGCTGCTAATGCAGACAATAAACCTGCCGCTCCTACAATAGCCGCCATCACTGAATCAACATTATCTAAAGTAGCCACGGTCACTAATGCTTCAGCACCAGTCAGAACAGTCATATTAGCAATAGCAGTACCCGCTAGTTTTGCTTTAAATT
>JAUVAA010000112.1 GCA_030591965.1 bacterium | reverse complement strand
TCGACTGATCTAGGTTTTATTTTTATCATATCGTTTGTTGGACTTCCTGTCTATTTACGAGTTTATAACGAGCCATAAGCTGGGGTAGTAAATCTTTACTTAAACTACCTAATTTCGACAGCCTAGTTCGTGCCTCACCCCAACCCAACCTTAAAGTATTTATCATGCGTTATTGGCGAGCAGATATTAAAGGAGGAACTTGTTTTTTTACAGTTAATTTGGCTGAACGACAAAAAACTTTATTAATTGATTTGTTACGCGCTAGCTTGAATAAAGTCAAACGAGAATACCGGTATCAGCTTGATGCCATGGTGGTATTGCCTGATCATTTGCACGCGATTTTTACCTTACCGGCCGATGATAAGTATTATGTAACACGGTGGATGCTTATTAAAGCAGGTTTTTCTCGGTATTTACCAAACAGCCCAGTAGTTTAAGTTACATGCTTTTCGTAACCCAACATTTGCCTGTAATTATATTAAAAATTTATAACCACGTCCTAAGGATGTGGGTAGGTTCGTAGGCTGTAGCCTGACGAATTTTTAGGTCTGCTCATGTAACCTAGTTTGTGTTGTCGCCACAACATACACAAATTTAGGAGAAGAACATGAGCAGATTTAATAAACTATCACATGTTATCTGGCATTGTCAGTATCATATTGTATGGGTTTCAAAATATCGTTATCGTATTTTGGTTGATAAAATGGGTTTTGAAGTGTCAAAAAGTATACGAGTTTACGCTGAACGTTTAGGCTGTGAGGTTGTTGAATTAAATGTACAGCCAGGTCATGTGCATCTGTTGGTGAAAGTTCCACTGAAGATTTCAATATCAAAGCTGATGGGAACCGTGAAAGGACGAACAGCTTTGCAGCTATTTAGACAGTTTCCTTATCTTAAGTAGAAACCTTATTGGGGGAATCATTTTTGGGCTAAAGGTTATTGTGTGGATACCGTTGGAGTTGATGCAGATATGATACGTAAGTATGTAAAGTATCAAGAAAAAAATGAACGGCAGCTAGAGATAGAATTTAGATAATAGAAAGAGCTGGCGATAACAATTTAGCTAGCCTTCTTAGAGGGCTAGCTTTAAACACCCTTCTAGGGTGAAGCAAAACTACGTTTTAGAGCGTGGATATTTAATTTAAACTCATCATATAACCAAGAGAAACCGTCATCCTGCATGCTTCTATCAGGAATCTATAGTGTATGTATGGATTCCCGATTAAAGATTTCGGGAATGACGACTATTACAGTGATTATTTGTTGGGATTACAAGCTTAAAAATTATTTTACAGTGCCAAGAGTAATGACTGTTTTAGCCTCGTGAATAGCATAACCATTTCTCTCTATTTGTTGAATAATGTTGTCTTGGTCTAGTGCTGCATGAGCTTTTTTAGGCTCTATTTCTAGTCTGGTTTTGAATGGTGACAAAGTCAAAAGATCGGAATCTATAGAATCCGTAAGCTCTAATTGTGTAATCTTTGTACCTTTAGGGACGGATATGTATTTATTGCCATTTTTGGTGCTTTTGTAAATATCAATTATCAATTTGAAACCTTTTAGTGAAAGTGTTTTTAACACGTTAGTAAGCTAAGGTGTAACTTCTCATTATCAATGAGGTATAGATGATTTTTTTGATCGTCATTCCTGTGTGTTGTTAGCAGGAACCCAAGTTTAGCGTAGATTCCCGACAAAGCTTGTGCCCTCGCTTGACGGGGATATTTCGGGAATAAGGAGTGGGGACTTAATAATACCCGAAAGTTTAATCTCTAGTGTAGTCTGTATGAAGTTTACGAAATGCAGGAAGAGTACATTCACTTTTCCGTATTCCACAAGCCTCATACGGGATACACAAAGTCACGAGATTAATTGAATCCTCGCTCCTAAGCTCTTAATTCTTACTCTAAAGCATAGCTTGTGCTGGTGCATAATATAAACAACCTACTGCATCAGCTGTTTTGAGGTATGTACTTAAATTAAATGATTTGTTATTGCAGATACCATCTCTTTAAATTCCCCGTACTCCGTATACGTAATTAAGAAGGCTAATGAGTAGCAATACCGTACTTTTGAATTCGATATAGTAAGGTGTCTCGTGAGAGCCCTAGTAAACGGGCTGATTTAGCCCTGTTGCCATTGGTTCTTTCTAGTGCTTGATGAATAAGGTCAGCTTCTAATTGATCCAGATTAATGCCGGCTTCAGGTAAAGAGAAATCAGTGCTACCTGAGGCTAACGAGGTCTTAATGGCGAAAAAATCATGTGGGAAGTTTTCCGCATCAATAGTTTGGCCAGATAATAGGATTGAAGTACGTTCACATAAATTACGTAATTCTCTAACGTTTCCCGGCCATTTATGATTTTGTAGTATTTTAAGAGCTTGCTTGCTAAATTTTGGCGCGATTCTATCGTGTGTTTTAGAAAAGTGATCTTGAAAATGCTTAATTAGATGTTCTATATCTTCAACTCTTTCTTTGAGCGAAGGAATTTCTAATGGAATAACATTGAGCCGGAAATACAAATCTTCTCTAAATTCCCCAGCGGCAATTTGTTTTTGTAAATCAGCATTAGTTGCTGAAATGATGCGCACATCAACTTTATAGGTTGCAGTATCTCCGACGGCTAAACATTCGCCATTTTCTAAAAAACGTAATAACTTGGCCTGAATAGAAAGCGGTAAAGAGTTAACTTCATCAAGAAATAAAGTTCCTCTGTCAGCCGCTTGGAAAAGTCCCGTTTTATTGGCAATGGCTCCAGTAAAAGCACCTTTTCTATGGCCAAATAATTCTGATTCTATTAGAGATTCTGGGAGTGCTGCACAATTCAAAGTAATAAAAGGCTTGTCAGCACGATGACTATCTTTCTGTATTGCGTTAGCGAGGACTTCTTTGCCGGTCCCTGTTTCACCTTTAATCAATACGGTGACATCGGTAGCAGCAATCATGCGCGCGCTACGCAATATATTGTCGAATACAGGCGTGTTGCTTATGATGGTTTTAAAATGACTCATACGCTGATAATTGCGACTAAGACTAATAACATGCCAATCACTTGTTTAGTGGTGCGTAAACTGGATATGCGGCTGATAAATGAACTGACTAGCCCCGTTCCCATAACCGCCGGTAATGTACCTAAGCCGAATGCTAGCATGGATAATGCACTGGTGACAATATCGCCGGAGGTTGCAGCTAAGGCTAAGGCAGTATAAACCAAACCACAAGGAATCCAGCCCCAGACCATTCCAAATAAAAAGGCTTGATTTAATGTCGCTACAGGGATCAATTTTCTGCCATAAGGCTCTATAGTTTTCCAAAAGCGTGAGCCAGTTTTTTCTATATAAGCAAAGGTAGGAAACCAACCTGCGATATAAAAGCCAGCGCCAGTAATAATTAGTGCGGAAAGAATTTTTAATATTTGGTGCCCATGTTCTTCACCTAGTGGCATCGTAACAATAGATTCAATTAACCCTATTATCAGGCCTGCCAACATATAGCTGAAAATACGGCCTAAATTATAACTAAAAATAAAGGTCGCCATTTTAGCTTTATTGCTACGAATTTCAGGCTTTAGGCTGAATGATAAAGTGCCAATAATAGAACCGCACATTGAAACGCAGTGCAAACTGCTAAAAAGCCCTATGACGAAGGCAATTAAAATTGGCGAGCTGATAAGTTGTGTAATTTCCATCGGAAGATTTTAACATATTGAATTTAGCTCGGTATAGAGGCTATTTTTTATAAGAAATTAATAAGGTATATAGCTTATATTTTTCGAGTTATATAACATAGTTTAATTAATGTTAATTCTATTAATATTACTCAACTCATTGAATATTATAAAAACAAAGACAGGGGAGTGATATTTGCTTATACTTAAGCACTTATTTACTATGGGGGTTATTTTGAAAACGAAGTTAAGTATTGCAGTAGCAACTGCGCTGGCATTGCCTTTAGTTGGGCATGCAGAAACAGAGCAATTAACAACAATTGTGGTGGAAGGTAGTGGTAGTAGACCGGGTGCTTTTGCTTTAGCGCCAGATTCATCAGGTTTTAAAGATATGGCTGCTTTATTAGAGCGTGTTCCAGGAGCAAATATTAACCGTAACGGGCCTCTAACGGGGATTCCTCAATACCGTGGTATGTACGGTAATAGAGTGAATGTATCTATTGATGGTGCAAACATGAAAGAAGTAGGGCCAAATTCTATGGATCCTTCTTTAAGTCATGTACCTGCCGCATTAACCAAGTCACTGACGGTATATCGAGGTCTTGCACCTGTTAGTAGTGGTATTGATACCATTGGTGGTTCTATGAAAGTAGAAACTATGAAAGGGAATTTTGCTGAAGATGAATTTGAGTCAGATGGTGTTATTTCTTCTGGCTATAGTTCAGTGGATAATGGTTATTTTGTCTCGGGCTTTACTTCACTGGCTAATCAAAATCACAAAGTACATTTAGGTGTGAGTAAGGAAGAAGGTAACGATTACCAATATAATGACAGTGATAGCCTGAAAGTTTCGCCTACAGAATATGATCGTCAAGCATTAACCGTCGGTTATGAATATCAACGAAATGGACATGAATTCGGCTTTAATTTTACTGATAATAATACGATAAATACCGGTACGCCAGCATTACCTATGGATATCGTTTACGTTGACGGTGGTCTTTACAATATGAATTACAACTGGGATCTTGGCCAAGGTTACCAGTTAAAAACTAAGTTCTTTTATCAGAATATGAAGCACTTAATGGATAATAATACATTAAGGGAGCCGTTAAACCCTATGATGCTAATGGAGAATACTACGAAAGTTCAAGGTGGTGGTTGGGATATTGCTTTATCCATGCCTTTGCTAACAGGAGACTTTACAACGGGTTTTACCGGCGATACATCTCATCATGATTCCTTAATTCATATGACTATGATGCCTAATGCACCTATGCCAATGAATATGTATACTAACTACTTCAATGATGCTGAGCGTTCTCGCTATAGTTTTTTTGGTGAATGGAAAGGTGAGGTTGCTGATAAATTATCTGCAGAGCTAGGTATGCGTTTAACCTATACCAATGCTGATGCGGGTGATGTTTCTACTCAGAATCCAATGATACAAATGGCGGCAACAAACTTTAATAATCAAGAGCATAATAAGGACTTTGTTGATGTCGATTTAGTCGCTGTTTTTGATTATGCGCTGCGTACTGATTTAGATCTTGAAGTGGGTTTTGCTAGAAAAACCCGTGCCCCTACTTACCAAGAGCTATACTTGTGGGCCCCTTCAGAGGCAACAAGTGGTACGGCTGATGGTAGAACTTATGTCGGTAATTTAGATCTTGAAACAGAGGCTGCATACCAATTTGAATTTGGTGCAGATTGGCATACAGATGAAGCTTATTTTGCACCACGAGCGTTTGTGCATTATGTCGATGATTATATTCAAGGCACGCCAAGTGACTCTATAGAAGCTAAGCAACTGAGATGTCCAACTACTGACGCATGTCCGGTGTTACAATTTAATAATATTCAAGCGCTTCTTTATGGGGTTGATTTTGAAGCAGGTTATGTTTTTACTGACTGGGTACGTCTTGATGCGGGTTTAAATTATGTTGGAGGAAATCGCCTTGATGGACCTGAAGGCAATTTATATCGTATTGCACCGCTTAATGGACGTACGACATTAACTTTTAGTCATTCAGATTTTTCTTTTTCAGCGGAAGGGATTTACTATGCTGCACAAAAGAATGTCGCTGAATATAATAACGAAGCACAAACTCCAAATTATCAAATCATGAATCTTCGTGCGAGTTATGCTGCGTTTGAGGGGTTTTTGATCGGTTTAGGCATTGAAAATGTTATTGATTCAGATAATCAGAATCACTTAGGTGGTTATTATCGTCCAATGACGGATACAACTAATGAAGTAACGCAAGGAGAGCGTATTTCAATGCCAGGTCGTAACTATTATGCGACTGTCTCTTATCAGTGGTAAGTTCTTAAATAAGACTATGAGTGTTTAGGTAGTCTTGAATCGAAACAAAAAAGCGTAAGTCTGACTTGCGCTTTTTTTTACCCAAAATTTACCTGATTACCCACAAACTTCAGCTACCTTGAAAAATGATTTACCATTGTAAGTACCTACGTAAAATTAAACTAACATAGCATAGAGTGTGCCATGTTTTCGGTAACCGAAGATTAAATAAACCTAAAAGATAAGTTTATAACTTATAAATGCAAATCATTATCACTATCAAGTCTAATGTTATAATATTAAACTAAGCAATGTATTGATTTAATTAAACTATGTTATTTTACTGTTTTGCTATAAGGTAAATAACTTATATTTCAAGGATGTATTAAAGCTAGATAAGGTTTATTTATAGAGGCGAAGCTGGGGTAATAGAGTGTTTCTTGTTGGTGTAGTCTATAAACATGTCAATTGAATTGACTGGTGTAACGGGGAGGGGCTTATAAAGGTTAGGTTTCTTGATCAAATAGTGAGCCACGGCTTTCTTTTTCATTGGCAGGATCAGTATTTTCCTGAGACATTTTCAATAAATCAGCTTGGGCTTTTGCTGCCATAGACATTGCTTGACTGGCGACTTTAAAATCTTGTGATGAAGGAGAGGCGGGAGCTAATGCTGCGCGCTTAATCATATCGGCTTTACGTAAAGTTGCCGCTGGATCACCGGCAACAGCAGAGGTATCAATCTGCACTTCACCACCAATCGCATAACGCTGTCCGTTAGGCCCGCGTTGATAGCTAAAACTTGCGCCACTTGTTGCAATGCCGCCAGCAGCACTAAGGTGTGCTTGTTCATGTGCTTTAACTTCTGTATCGCGTTGTTTTAATTTTTGAACTTGTGCTAGTTCTTCAGCACTTAAATCTTGATTAGAAGCATTTTCAGCTTGGTTCTCTTTTTTGACGCTTGTTGTTTCGGTAGGAGATGATTTTGTTTCAGGCGCAGTCTTTTCTCTTTCCTGCATAGGGGCAGTGTAAGGATTGCTTATACTTGGTGAAAAGTGCGATATGACTGATAACATAATCAAACAAGCTAGTGTTTATATACCTCATTGTAGTGACGGAGTGGTAGAAATGTCAATTTTATAGTCTTGTTTCGGTTGATGTTTTATCTTGTAAAAGATCGTGTTGAAGCTATTTTATTACTACGTAACCTCTAATTTATTAAGTGGTACAAATGTTTTTTTCAGTTTGTCATTCCTGAATGCTGTTAGCAGGAATCTACTGTTGAGCATAGATTTTCGATTAAAAGACCTCGGGAATGACGATATCTTCATAGTTATCTGCCCGTTATTAATGAGACGTTACATCACTACATTCTAATGATTGGAATATCATATATAATCAGCGTTATAAAAAATAAGGGGACATTTATGCAGGCAGAGTTTTGGTTGGAGCGTTGGGAACAAAATCAGATTGGTTTTCACGAGCAGGAAATTAATAGTCACTTACAAAATTACTGGGATAAGCTTAACCTACCTAAGAAAAGTAAAATATTTGTGCCGCTGTGCGGTAAAAGTAGCGATATGCTGTGGTTATTAGCGCAAGGCTATGAGGTTTTAGGGGTTGAGTTAAGTCCCTTAGCGGCACAAGGTTTTTTTGCTGAGAACCGACTGGAAGCAAAAGTGAGTGACTGCGGTGCTTTTCAACGTTGGGAAATGGAAGGTCTTAGTATTTATCAAGGTGATTTCTTTGCGTTGACGAGTGAAGATTTGGTGGGATGCAATGCAATTTATGATCGAGCATCATTGATTGCTTTACCGGCTGAAATGCGCCAAAAGTATGCCAAGCATTTAAAGCAAGTTGCCCCTTCATTAACAGATACGTTATTAATTACTTTAGAGTACGATCAAAGCGAAATGCAAGGACCGCCGTTTTCTGTTTCTGAACAAGAAGTTGACTCGTTATTTGGTGAGGCTTGTGCGATTGAATGTTTGTTTGCAAAAGGTAGCTTAGAAGAAAATGAACACCTTAAAAATAGAGGTTTAAGTCATTTAATGGAAAAAGCTTATTGGCTTAATAAGTGTTCTGTTGAAGTGAAAAAATAATCTAATAAATACATGGTCACAAATTCTAAAAAGATAGAATCAACACCAGTACTTTATTCTTTTCGTCGCTGCCCTTATGCAATGCGTGCTCGAATGGCGCTGAAATATGCAAACATTAGCGTGTATTTACGCGAGGTTGAATTACGTAATAAACCCATGAAATTACTGCAGTATTCACCTAAAGGCACAGTACCAGTTATCATTTTTCCTGATGGGTCAGCTATTGATGAGAGTCGGGATATTATGCTTTGGGCATTATCTGTTAATGATCCGGAGCAATGGTTATTTAAACAAGCAGATTTAAGTGAGCAAATTAATATATTGCTCGATAAAAATGATTTTGAATTCAAGGCGAACTTGGATAAGTATAAATATTCCAATAGATTCCCGGAGAAGACGGTACTTGAATATCGCACGCTTGGCGAGCAATTCCTGATGTTGCTTGAAGCTAGGCTCAGCCAACATTGGTTTTTAGTCAGTGATGTTATATCAATGGTTGATATAGGGGTTTTTCCTTTTATACGACAGTTTGCTCAGGTTGATAGTGTTTGGTTCAAGCAAGCCAATTATCCGTATTTGCAAGCCTGGTTAGACTATTTTCTGCGTTCAGATATTTTTACCGGCAGTATGCAAAAATATACGCCTTGGACCGAAAATGCAGAACCTATATTGTTTTAATCGTAAAAAGCTAAATAATTTCAAAGAAATACGCTAGAATAATCGGCTTTTTAATATTGCTCCGGATTTACGGTCTGGTTCGCAGATAGGTGTTATATGTCTAAAATTGTTGTCTCCGCTTTATATAAATTCGCTACGCTCGAAGATTTTACTGAACTCAAGAAACCTTTATTACAATTGATGGAGGATCATCAGGTTAAAGGAACTTTATTACTTGCTAAAGAAGGAATTAATGGCACGATTGCCGGTGAGCGCATAGGTATTGACGCGGTACTTAATTGGTTGCACTCTGATCCGCGTTTAGCTGGTATTAAGAGTAAAGAGTCTTATGAGCAGGAAATGCCGTTTTATCGTACCAAGGTTAAGCTCAAGAAAGAAATTGTTACGATGGGCGTGGAAAACATTGATCCGAAAAAAATTGTCGGGACTTATGTTAAGCCACAAGATTGGAATGCTTTAATTTCTGACCCTGACGTGATCTTAATCGATACGCGTAATGATTATGAAGTGCAAATTGGCGGATTTAAAAATGCAGTTAATCCAGTCACCGAGACCTTTCGTGAATTCCCTCAGTATGTAAAAGACAATCTCGATCCTAAGAAGCACAAAAAAGTCGCAATGTACTGTACCGGTGGCATACGTTGCGAAAAATCGACAGCTTATTTAAAAGAGCAGGGCTTTGAGGATGTCTATCATTTAGAGGGTGGCGTATTAAAGTATTTGGAAGAAGTTCCTGTAGAGCAGTCATTATGGGAAGGTGAGTGTTTTGTTTTTGATAATCGCGTTGCGGTGAATCATAGCTTAGAAAAAGGCCAATACGATCAGTGTTATGCTTGCCGTTACCCGATTACTGAGCAAGATAAACAAAGCGAACATTACCAGAAAGGCGTGAGTTGCCCACATTGTTACAACAAAGCAAATGAGCAGCAACGTCAACGCTTTCAAGAGCGAGAAAAACAAGTGCAACTAGCAAAGCAGCGCGGTGAAGAGCATATCGGTTCAGCAGCACGTCATGCATCGGCGGAGCGTCGTGTATTAAAACAGCAGGATAAAGAGCAGCAAAGAGAGAAAGTGCGCAATCGGGAAGGTTGAGCTATTTATTTTCTCGTTCACAAGCTCCAGAGGCTGTGAAAGTATTCAGTATAATCCCCCTCCTTATCAAGGAGGGGCTAGGGGAGGTTTTATATTTAATTAAAATCTAAATAATATCAAAGACCTATGTTTTTATAGATCCCCCCTCAATCCCCCCTTCTCAAGGGGG
>JAUVAA010000080.1 GCA_030591965.1 bacterium | reverse complement strand
GCTATTTCATTTAGCCGTTTACAAGATACCGATAATAAAGTAACTATATCGCGCACTACAGTGGTACATACTACGGTATTATTTGGCGCCGGCTTGTATATGGTTTTAATGTCTTTAGCTGGCTATTATATTAAAAATTTTGGTGGGACTTGGGGGACTGTATTTCAGACCTTTTTTATCTTTTTGGCGGCCATTTTTTTGGTGATTGTTTTTGCATCGGGGACTATCAGAGCATATTTTAAAGTTTATTTTAATAAGCATTTCTTTCAGCATCAGTATGACTATAGGCAAGAGTGGATTAACTTAAGCCGTGAAATCGCAACACTGCATGCACTAGATGATTTATCGCCATTTGTTATCAAAACTTTGGCGGATTTAGTGGGAAGTGGAGGTGGTGGTTTGTGGCTGTCTAATGATCAAGGTGAGTTTTATTTAGCTGACGAATTATCTTTTGGCTTTGGTGCAGATGCGGCTTTTAAATCCGATGATCAGTTTATTCAATTTTTGGCTGCTAAGCAGTGGGTCATTGATTTTTGTGAATTTAACAATAGTCCAGAAATGTATGATGATGTGGATTTATCTGCATGGCTGGCGTGTGACAATATATGGTTAATTATTCCTTTGATACAGCAAAATAAAGTGACTGCATTTGTGGTCCTGACACAGCCATTAGTCATGCGTCAGTTAAATTATGAGGATCATGATTTATTAAAAACGGTAGGCATGCAGTTGGCTAATGCTTTGGCATTGACTAATGTCACTGATGATTTATCTAGGGCTAGACAGTTTGAAGCTTATAGTCGTTTTTCTGCTTTTTTAGTGCATGATTTGAAAAATTTGGTTGCTCAGGTATCAATGATTGTGCGCAATGCAGAGCAGCATAAGCGTAATCCTGAGTTTATTGATGATGCTATTGATACATTGGAAAATGTTGTTAGTAAGATTGAGCGCTTGTTAGCTCAGCTTAAGAAGGGTGACGTTAAAAGTGATAGTAAGACGATTATTAAAGTAGCTGATGTTTTTTCAGATATTATTTTGCAGCAGGCAGGTAATAAACCAACACTGAGAGTTGAGCGTCTAGCACACGAATGTTTGGCTTTAGCCGATAAAGGTCAGTTAATCTCGATATTAGGCCATTTAGTGCAAAATGCTCAAGATGCAACGCCAGATGACGGAGAAGTAAAGGTTCGTTTGGACTGTGATCAAGATAATGTTTTAATTGATGTTGTTGATACCGGCAGTGGCATGGAGCAAAAATTTATTGCTGAGCGCTTATTCAGGCCATTCGATACTACGAAAGGTAATGCTGGTATGGGTATAGGTGTGTATGAGGCACGGGAATATATTCATAGTCAGGGCGGGGATATTTCAGTCATTAGTGAAGTGGGTGTGGGCACTATATTCAGTATTAAGTTGCCACGTATTATTGACGTAGATTAGTAGGAGATGTAATGGACGATAAACAAGTATTATTAGTCGTAGAAGATGATCTTGGTTTACAGAAGCAATTCAAGTGGAGTTTTCCTGCCTATCAAGTAGTGATTGCAGCTGATAGAGAGTCTGCTATAGATGCTTTAAGGCGTTACATGCCAAGTGTTGTAACTTTAGATTTAGGTTTGCCGCCTGACCCTGCCAATGCTAGTGAGGGCTTGGCAACCTTAAAAGAAATTTTAGAGCTAGCTCCGAAAACAAAAGTGATTGTTGTGACGGGTAATGATGATCGTGAAAATGCGATTAAAGCAGTTGCGATGGGAGCCTATGATTTTTATCAAAAACCAGCCGATATTGATGTTTTGAATTTAATTGTCTCGCGTGCATTTCAATTAAGTGCTTTAGAGCAGGAAAATATTAAATTACAGCAGCAAACGAGTGAGCCTTTGTCAGGCATTATTGCTGTCAGTGAAAATATGCAAAAACTTTCTCGAATGATTGAGAAAATTGCCCCTAGCTCGATTACTACCTTATTGTTAGGTGAAAGCGGAACTGGTAAAGAAGTGTTAGCACGCGCGATTCATGGATTAAGCCCGAGATCCGGAAAACCTTTTGTTGCAGTAAATTGTGCTGCAATCCCAGAAACTTTATTAGAAAGTGAATTATTTGGGTATGAAAAAGGGGCATTTACGGGGGCAGCTAAACAAACGATAGGCAAGATTGAATATGCACAAGGTGGAACGTTTTTCCTTGATGAAATTGGTGATTTGCCTTTTTCTTTACAAGCCAAATTATTGCGTTTTATTCAGGAGCGTGTGATTGAGCGCTTGGGCGGACGGGGTGAAATACCGATTGATGTGCGTATTATTTGTGCAACTCATAAAAATGTACAAGATTTAATTGATGCGGGCAGCTTTAGAGAAGATTTGTATTATCGAATCAGTGAAATGGTGGTTAATATTCCGGCATTAAGAGAGCGTGAAGGTGATGCTATTGTCATTGCCAAGGCTTTTTTAAATCGATACAGTGAGCAAGAGAGTCGAGATATTAAAGGCTTTACCACGGAAGCACAACATGGAATAGAGGCTTATTCTTGGCCAGGAAATATTCGTCAATTAGAAAATAAAATTAAGCGTGCTGTGGTCATGGCTGATGATGTTTATATTGGTTTGGAGGACTTGGCGTTGCAAGCTGCAACGGATGAGGATTCGTCCTTACCATTGAATTTAAAGTTAGTGCGTGAACATGCGGAGACTATTGCAATTAAACGGGCCTTAGCCCACGCTGATAATAATGTCTCAAATGCAGCTAAGCTATTGGGGGTAACGCGGCCGACACTGTATACTTTATTTAAAAAATACGGCATTGAAGGGCACTAAGTAGCGCTTTAGTTAAATTAGAATTGTGTAAATTATAAACAAAGAAAGGAATAGCATGATACCTGTAATACTCTCTGGTGGTTCTGGCACTCGATTATGGCCTTTATCGCGAGGCATTTATCCCAAACAGTTTTTGCCGCTGGTTTCAGATAAAACCATGGTGCAGGAAACAGTGCTTAGATTAAAAGGTATAGAAGGCTTGCAAGCCCCTATTGCTGTTTGTAATGAAGATCATCGTTTTATGATGGCTGAGCAATTATGCAGAATTGATGTTCATCCCGAGTGTATTATTTTAGAGCCTATAGGTAAGAATACCGCACCTGCAGTCACTATGGCAGCATTAGCTGCAAAAGATCCTGAAGACATTTTATTGGTACTCCCGGCGGATCATGTCATAGAAAATGTAGCGGCTTTTCAAGAAGCGGTTATTAAAGCGGGAGAATTAGCGAAACAGGGGTTTCTTGCTACTTTTGGTATTGTGCCAACAGCAGCTGAAACAGGGTATGGATATATCAAGCGATCTTCGGAAAATATAGCAGATGCTTTTCAAGTGGTTGAATTTGTCGAAAAACCAAATGCAGAAGTCGCTCAAGCCTATGTTGATAGCGGTGAATATTATTGGAACAGCGGTATGTTCGCTTTTAAAGCAAGGCGCTATTTGGAGGAGCTAGAAAAATTTGCACCAGATATGCTAGCGGCTTGTCGTTCGGCTTATTCTGCAGCGAAGATCGATGTTGATTTTGTGCGTTTAGATAAAGAGTTGTTTGCACAATGTCCGTCGGATTCTATTGATTATGCGGTGATGGAGAAAACAGATAAAGCAGTTGTCATTCCATTGGATGCTCATTGGAATGATGTTGGTTCATGGTCAGCACTTTGGGATGTAAGAACTAAAGATTCGCGTGGTAATGCTTTATCGGGCGATGTTTTAGCTTTAGATACGGAAAACTCTTTTATCCATTCGGAAAATAAACTCGTTGCTGTGATCGGTGTTAAAGATCTTGTAATTGTAGAAACGGATGATGCAGTTATGGTTGCACCAAAAGATAGGGTGCAGGAAGTTAAGGAAATAGTTAGCGTTCTAAAGAAACAACAGCGTAGTGAGGCGAATTTACACCGTAAAGTCTACCGCCCTTGGGGGCATTATGATTCAGTCGATAATGGCGAGCGGCATAAAACTAAGCGTATTGTTGTTAAGCCCGGCGCTAAATTGTCAGTACAAAAGCACCATCATCGGGCTGAACATTGGGTTGTTGTTAAGGGGACGGCCTTAGTGACTAAGGGAGATGAAACCATGCTGTTATCAGAAAATGAATCCACTTATATTCCTTTAGGCGTAGTGCATAGATTAGAAAATCCCGGAGTTATTCCATTAGAAATGGTAGAGGTGCAATCAGGTAGTTATTTGGGTGAAGATGATATCGTGCGTTTTGAAGATAAATATGGCAGAACCTGATACTCGATTTTAGTCCGTTAGATTAGCGATTTCTTACACTAGCGGACTAAAGTCCGCACTACATCCGGCACGTTAATTTTTGTGAACATTATGCAAATTGAACTAATAACAAAACCCCCTAAACCAGTATTAATTGTTACTGGGTTAATTTCGCTCTATGCACTGCTAGGTTTTGTGATTTTACCTAGCTATATGCAAACAAAATTACCTGAGTTAATCACATCCGAAACTGGGCGTAAATCAACAATCGAAAGTATAGAGTTCAACCCATTCTCATTAGAGTTGAGTCTGATTAATTTTTCTATGCAAGAAGTAGATAGTCAGGAATTTGTTAAGTTTGATGAGTTCTATATTAATGTCCAAGTGTGGGAAAGTGCGAAAAACGCAGCATTAGTGTTAGCTGAAGTTAGGCTGTCAGAGCCTTTTATGCGTTTGGAAATGTTTAAAGATAATCACTACAACTTTAGTGATTTATTAAGCGATTCTCCAGAAAAAGAACCAGAGACGGAAGGATCTAAAGAAATTTTTCCTGTGATTATTCATCAGTTGGATATTGCTCGTGGTGAAGTTGCGGTAATTGACTCAGTTCATGCTGAGTCAATTACCGATAGTATTCAGCCTCTAAATTTACACCTTGATGGCTTTAGTACTTTGCTTGGTGAAGGTTCAGTTTTGGGTTTTACTATGCAACTCAATTCGGGCGGTCATTTGCAGTGGCAAGGCGATTTTGGTATTAATCCATTGTTTTCTAATGGTTCTATAGATGTAACTGGTGTGCAGTTTACTCGTATTTGGCAGTTATTTTTACAAGATAGAGTGCAGTTTAAATGGGTAGATGGTACTCAAGCAGTAAAATTTAATTATGCGCTATCTTATACTGATGACGCATTTTTATTTAAACTTACTGATGGTCAATTAATAACAGAGAATTTAAAATTCACTGCGCGAGACAGTGATAAAATTCTGATTGATATCCCTTATTTTTCCATTGAAGGCTTTGATTTTGATTTGAACAAACAAGAAATCAATATTACTAAGGTTGAATCTAAACAGGCTGATTTTGACGTGGGGTTTAATCAGTCTGGTGAATTAAATTATCAAGCTCTGTTTGCAGGGCAAGAAGGGAAATCAGCGCCGGAAAGTCCAGAAAAAGAGTCTACTGAGCCTAGCAGTCCATGGACTATTACAATAGCTAATGTGGCATTAAATACCACACATATAAAATTTACTGATAAACGCCCTCAAGAATCCGTTTTAATGGACATCGCTAGTTTAGATATGGGCGTGAAAAACTATCATTTAAGAACAGATAGTCAGTTACTTATGACAGCCAATCAGGGTTTTGTGAATTTACAGACATTTAATTTACATACTGAGCAAGATCCCGCTTTGGTTCAAGTGCCTAGCGTTAAAATTGATGGTATTGATTTTAATTTGCAGGATCAAAGTGTAAAAGTTAAATCGATTAGCACAAGTGATGCTCTGATTAATGCTTGGTTGACTAAAAGTGGCATACTCAATTATCAAGAGTTATTCGCTACAACGCAGTCCCCAGAGAATGAAGTAGCACACGAAGTGGATGATGAGGGGGCAACTGACAAACCTTGGGTACTAGCACTAGAATCATTCAATATAAATAATTACGCATTACAGTTTAAAGATTACACCCAGAAAAAGCCGGTCGATTTAAGTTTATCTGAATTAGATTTTTCTGTTACGGGCTTTAATACTGAGAAAGGTACGGACTTTCCCCTAGAATTAAATGCACGACTAAATCAAACGGGAAAAATAAAAGTGGCTGGCTCTTCTGTTCTGGAGCCTTTTACATCAAATTTAGATGTCAATATAAGTCATATTGAGATTAGGAAGTTTGAGCCTTATATTAATCAGAGTGCTAAACTCGACATTATAAAAGGGCATATTAATACGCAAGGAAAGCTAGTTGTTACTCAAAGTAAAAAAGCTGACTTAGCACTAAATTATAAAGGGAATGTGGGTGTTAAAAATTTGCATACGCGTGATCAAATTTTGCATCAAGATTTTTTGAAATGGCAGAATTTAGCGCTTAATGGCTTAGATTTTGACTTGCAACCAGTTAAATTAAAAATTAAATCCGTTAATATAGACCAGCCTTATGCGCGCGTGACTATCAAAAAAGATAAAACGGTTAATATTAATGATGTCATTGTCGCTAAAAGTACTGATGAGTCAGTAAAAAAGAAAGAAACAAAAAAGAATCCTAGTACGCAGTTTGACATAGGTACAGTTAAGATAAAAGGAGGGAGTTCTGACTTTTCTGATTACTCTTTGATCTTGCCTTTTGTGGTGAAATTGAACAATTTAGACGGGCAAATAAATAAAATTTCTTCAAATCAAAAAGCTAAAACCTATGTAGATTTAAAAGGTAAAGTATTTGATTTGTCACCCGTAGAGATAAAAGGAGGCTTTAATCCAGGTTTGGATGAAATGGATTTAGGGATGCACTTTAAAAGCTTGCCTTTGCCTTTTATATCGCCTTATATGGTTGAATTCGCAGGCTATAAAGTTGAAAAAGGGCAAATGTCTGTAGATTTTCTGTATCAAATTAGAGAGAGGCAGTTAAGTTCGGAAAATAACTTGTTGATTGACCAGTTTGAGTTAGGAGAAAAGGTGGAAAACCCTGATGCAGTAGATCTGCCATTAGGGTTAGCTATTGCTTTATTAAAAGATAAAGATGGGAAAATTATTCTGAATATGCCTGTTTCAGGTAGTTTGGATAATCCTGAATTTAGTGTCGGGCCTTTAATTTACGATGTTTTTATAAATTTACTAACCAAGGTAATTGCCTCTCCTTTTACTGCAATTGGCTCATTTCTAGGAAGTGATGAGGATTTTAGTACGGTAAGTTTTCAAGCTGGTAATGCAGATTTAAGTGTTGAGCAGGCTGCTAAACTTGATGCTTTACTGGGTGCTTTAGCGGAAAAATCAGAACTGAGTTTGGAAATTAAAGCAGAGTCTTATATAAAGCAAGATTGGCCGGTAATGCAGGAACAGGCTTTAATGGATCAGCTAAAACAAATACGTGCGGGTGAATTAAAAAAACAAGAAAAAGTAGAGCTAGCTGAGTATGTTAAATTATCAGAAGATGAATATAATCGTTTATTAGCTGATTTATTTATACAGACATACCCAGAACTAGCTGAGCGATCATTATTTGGCACGCCTAAGTTGTTGCACCCTGATATGGGTGAATTTGATGTGGTGGCTAAAAATATGTTGCGTAGCATGATCAAACCGGATGAGCATAAGCTTTTTGTTTTGGCTGCGACAAGAGCAAGAAATATAGCGCGTCATTTAACTCGTGACGGTGGTATTGCTCAGTCGCGAGTTTTTATTTTAGATGGTGCTGTACTGCCTGATGCTGAACAAGGCGAATTAAAAGCGCAGCTTACTTTGAAAGTGCAATGAGTATAGGGAGTTGGGTATAAGTCAGTCTTCAGACGCTACCTTCTCGTATTCCGCAAGCTCCATAATGGGCTACAATATACATTGTGTGAATGATATGAAGTATTGTGCTTTTAGCCTCCCCCCTTGAGAAGGGGGGATTGAGGGGGGATCTATGAAAACATAGATCCTTGATATTATTTAGATTTTAATTAAATATAAAACCTCCCCTAGCCCCTCCTTATCAAGGAGGGGGATTATACTGAATACTTTCACAGCCTCTTTAGCCTGCATTTTAAAAAGCGGACTAAAGTCCGCCCTACCATGCCGAAATATTAATTATCTTCGTTATTTGATTTGAAAATTTTAAACCAAGCCCAAGTAGAACATACTGTTCCAATAACCACATAGGCGTAGTTAGCGGTCAATTTGACTAAGGTATTGCTTGGGTCGTGTGCCAGAGTGTCTTTAAATCCTGGGGTGATAAAGAAGGTCCAGAGTAGTGCGGGGATGAAAAACACTAGAAAACCAGTGAAAGCCATGTGCACAGGATTTTTCCCTGCATCTGATGCTGACTTGAAAAATAAGACGGTAATGATGATTGCTGCGAGGGTGCCAGGCATAAGATTCTCCTTAATATGTTTTATTTATCATAGCCTGTAGAGTAATAAGTGTCTATGGCGGAGGTAAGTCTGGAAATATGTGATATGGGAAAAAGTCGTGAAGTTGCTTCACGACTTTACTGTATCTTTTTAGCTATGCTATCTGCATTGTCCAGCTGTTGTAGCTTCGGGAACTTCTATAAGCGAGCCAGATTTTACATCGTAAATATAGCCATAAACAGGAATATCACCAGGAACAAGTGGGTGATTTCTAATGCGAGTTACATCTTCTAGTACGCTTTGTGTTTGCTCTTCGATAGTTAGCCAATCAATATAATTGCCTTCTGCCGAGCCATTGCCTTCGCAACAGTCATGCCAGCCGGTATCATCAACAGAAGCTGTTTTTAAGCTAGTTGATAGCAGTTCGCGCATAATATTATCGGTAAATGTTTCCATGCCGCAGTCTGTATGGTGAATAACAAACCATTCACGCGTACCTAGTAGTTTGTATGAAATAACTAGCGAACGGATAGCATCATCACTTGCTCGTCCGCCTGCGTTACGAATAACATGTGCATCGCCTTCGGAAAGGCCTGCATATTTAGCGGGATCTAGGCGCGCATCCATACAAGTGAGTATGGCAAATTGGCGAGCTGGAGGCATTGCTAAATCAGCTTTATCAAAGCCTGCCGTATATTCGCGGTTAGCCAGAAGTACTTCATTTAATATTTTACTCATGATGCCGCCTTTGTAATGTTCTTTAGATTAAAGAAAGCGCTTACTTGGTATGGGTTTGAGCCAGTTTCTTAGCCTAAGTCATTAATTATGACGAGATTTAAACTATGCTGCAAACTCAATACCCAATAAGCGCTTGTCGTTTTGTTATCTCCGGAATGAATTGTATAGCTTGAATAATAATTAGGATAGAGACTTTATGGTTTATGTTATATAAACTTATAGTTTATAAAAGGAGGGTTAGTGGATAAGTTGAAAAATATGCGGGTTTTTTGTCGCATTGTAGAGTTAGGTACTTTTGCAGCCGTTGCACGGGAAATGGATGTTTCCGCAATGATGATTAGTAAATATATGCGTAGCTTAGAAAATGCCTTGGGTGTTACTTTAATTAATCGTAAGACTAGGCAATTGCATGTGACTGAATTGGGCCAGAGTTATTACCAGCAGTGTAAGCAGTTGTTGGCCGACTTGAATGATATTGAAAGTTCAGTGACGCAATCGGGAAGCATTGTTAAAGGTGTGCTAAAAATTAATGCGCCTATTGATTTTGGTGGTCTATATATGCTTCCAGTCATAGATGCTTATCAGAAAAAATACCCTGAAGTTAATGTTTTAATGTCACTTAATAATGCCTTTATTAATTTGCGTGCGGGAAAATTTGATATTTCTATTGTTGTTACTGATAAGTTGGATCAGGGAGTGGTTGCAAGGGAAATCGCACAAACTTCTTTATGTACTTATGCGTCTCCAGGCTATTTAAAGCAGTATGGGTGCCCTGAAACGGCGGAGGATTTAGAGCAGCATAAATGTTTGCATTATTTAGATACACCGCATGCTGATGTATGGGTATTTCATAAAGATAATAAGCGGTTTGATATACGTCCAAAGTGGTCATTTGCATCTAATAATGGGCGGGCTTTATGCCAAGCAGCTGCGCTAGGGATGGGGCTAATTCGTGCGCCCGCTTTGTCAGTACGGAGTTATGTGCAGTCTGGCGAACTAGTTGAGGTGTTAGAGTCGTATAAGATCCCAAAACTGTCTGTTTACGCTACTTACTTACAGCGCAATTACTACCCAGCTAAAATGAGTACTTTTACTGATTTCTTGGTAAATTACTTTGCTGAATAAAAAAATCTCCTGACTATATTTTTTTGTCTGATAAGCGCATTGAGAATGGGGCTTTTTTATGGAATAATAGTAAAGTTTTATGTATTGAAGTGCCTCTTGTTTTCATGCTTATGAAGATTAAGAGGGGGAACCTCAACTTGTCTGGACAACAGGCTTATTTACTATGCAATTTATAACAAAAGAAGGTTTGGATCTGCCGATTACCGGCGCACCCAAACAGACCATTGAAGAGGGTAATCCGGTATCATCGGTTGCTATCTTGGGGATGGATTATGTAGGCATGAAGCCGAAAATGCTGGTCGTGGAAGGTGATAAAGTAAAATTAGGTCAGGCTCTTTTTGAAGATAAAAAGAATCCTGGTGTAATTTTCACTGCACCTGGCGCGGGCACCGTGACGGCAATCCATCGTGGCGAAAAACGCGTATTGCAATCGGTTGTGATTGCCTTAGAAGGCGGTGATGAAGAATCATTTCAAGCCTATAGCGCAGAAGAATTACCAAACTTAACTACGGAGCAAATTAAACAAAATTTAGTTGCTTCGGGGTTATGGACATCTTTTAGAACAAGACCTTATGGCAAAACACCTGATATAGATGCAGCGCCTCGTTCTATTTTTGTTACTGCAATCGATACACGCCCTTTAGCGGCTGACCCTGTGGTCATCATTAAAGATCGTAGTGAAGATTTTACTAATGGTTTGGCTATTATTGCTAAATTAACGGCAGGCAAAACTTACCTTTGTAAAGCAACAGGCGCTGATGTGCCTGCTGGTAACACTGCGTCAGTTGAAGTGGCTGAGTTCGCGGGACCTCATCCGGCGGGCTTACCAAGTACGCATATTCATTTGCTTGACCCTGTTAATGCAGATAAATCAGTTTGGCATTTGGATTATCAATCGGTTATTTCGATTGGTGCCTTATTTGTGTCTGGGCGTTTGAATGTTGAACGCGTTGTCGCTTTAGCAGGACCTGCAGTTACTGAGCCGCGTTTAATTCGTACTCGCTTAGGTGCAAATACGGATGACTTGGTAAAAGGTCAAACTAACGATGATGAAAATCGTGTTATTTCAGGTTCTGTCTTATATGGTCATGAAGCTGCAGATTGGTCGGCTTATTTAGGTAAATTTAGCAATCAAATTTCAGTTTTACGCGAAGGTCGTGAACGTGAATTGTTTGGCTGGATTGTCGCGGGTAAAGATAAATATTCTGCAATGAATGTTTATACTTCTAGTCGTGACCGTGCTGCTAATCGTTTATTTCCGTTAAGCACAGATAAAAACGGGTCTAATAGAGCGATTGTTCCTGTGGGCGTTTATGAATCAGTAACACCTTTAGATATTTTACCAACGCCTTTACTTAAAGCGTTGGTGATTGGTGATACTGATCAAGCACAATTATTAGGCTGCTTAGAGTTAGATGACGAAGACATGTCTTTGTATACGTTTGTTGATCCAGGTAAGCATGACTTTGCGCCTGTATTGCGAGCTAACTTAACTAAAATTGAGAAGGAAGGCTAATGTCTGCTAGAGATTTTTTAGATAGTATTGAGCCGATCTTTACTAAAGGCGGCAAACTAGAGAAGTATTACGGTCTCTATGAGATGGTCGATACTTTTATTTACACACCCTCTGATGTTACACGTGGTACTACGCATGTACGTGATGGTAATGATTTAAAGCGTACCATGACCTTTGTGGTTATTGCGTGTTTCTTCTGTATCTTAATGGCGATGTATAACTCAGGTTATCAAGCTAATTTGGCTATGGAAGCAATGGGCTTAGAGGAGGCAAATAGCTGGCGTAGTATTCCTATGATGCTATTTGGTTATAACCCAATGAATCCTATTTCTAATATGGTTCATGGTGCTTTATTCTTCTTACCTATTTATATTGTTACTTTAGCAGTAGGTGGTGTTTGGGAAGTTTTATTTTCTACGGTACGTGGTCATGAAGTAAACGAAGGTTTCTTGGTTTCTTCTATGTTATATACTTTGATTTTACCGCCTGACATGCCTTTATGGCAGGTTGCATTAGGTATTTCTTTCGGTATTGTTATCGGTAAAGAAGTATTCGGTGGAACAGGTAAAAACTTTTTGAATCCTGCTTTAACAGGTCGTGCCTTTTTATTCTTTGCTTATCCGGCAGCGATTTCAGGTGATTCTGTTTGGGTTGGTGTTGATGGTTTTACTGCGGCAACACCATTAGGTTTAGCGGCAACCGGTGGGCTTGATGCTGTTCATGCTGCTGGTTATGGTTGGTTTCAGACTTTTATGGGTTTTATGCCGGGTTCAATCGGTGAAACATCGACTTTAGCTATCTTAATTGGTGCGGCATTTTTACTCTATACCAAGATTGCATCTTATCGCGTTATGGGGGGTGTTTTGTTCGGTATGGTTGCTACTTCTTTAATGTTCAATATGATCGGTAGTGATACTAATCCAATGTTTTCTATGCCTTTTTACTGGCATTTAACCTTGGGTGGTTTTGCTTTTGGTATGGTGTACATGGCAACAGATCCTGTTTCTGCGGCAATGACTAATAAAGGTCGTTGGATTTATGGTGCTGTTATTGGTGTCATGGTTGTATTAGTGCGCGTAGTTAATCCTGCTTTCCCTGAAGGCATGATGCTGTCTATTTTGTTCGCTAATATGTTTGCACCTGTAATTGATTATTTTGTCGTTCAGGCAAATATTAAGAGAAGGATGAAACGTCATGCCTAACGAAAAAAAGACTTGTAAGTATATGGCGGGACTGTGTGAAAAATTGGATAAGTGCGAGCACTATCAAAAATTTGCTAAGTACAGAGATCATATTTTATCGTTAAGTAACGATAGCCTAGAAAAAACTATTGCGATTGCATTATCATTATGTTTTGTCTGTGCAATTTTAGTTTCAGTTGCGGCGGTTGCTTTACGTCCTTTACAGATTGAAAATAAAGCCTTAGATATGAAGAAGAATATTCTTGATGTTGCCGGTTTATTACAAGATGGGACGGATATTAATGAAGCTTTCGCTGAACAAATCGAAGCTAAATTAGTTGATGTTGCAACAGGTGATTATGTAGAGGGTAATGTAGAAGCTTACGATCAACGTAAAGCGGCTAAAGATCCAGCGTTAAATATAAAATTAACGACTGATCAAGATCTTGCTAGCATTAAAACTCGCGCTAAAATTGCTAAAGTTTATTTAGTGAAAGAAGGCGATGCAGTTAAGTCTATTATCCTTCCGGTTCATGGTTATGGCTTATGGTCAACTATGTATGGTTTCCTTGCTTTAGAGGCGGATGGTCAAACTGTGCAAAGCATTAACTTTTATGATC
>JAUVAA010000195.1 GCA_030591965.1 bacterium | reverse complement strand
TGCAAAGCATGCGTTACGGTGAGAACCCACATCAAAATGCCGCTTTCTATCAAGAAAAATCACCGGCATCAGGTACGATTTCAGCTGCTAAACAACTACAAGGTAAAGAGCTTTCATACAACAATATCGCTGATACTGACTCTGCTTTAGAATGTGTTAAATCATTCGAAGAAAAGCCGACTTGCGTTATCGTTAAGCATGCAAACCCTTGTGGTGTGGCTCAAGCTGATTCACTATTAGAAGCTTACGATTTAGCTTATGCAACCGACCCAACCTCTTCTTTTGGTGGCATCATTGCCTTTAACCGCGAACTAGATGAAGTAACTGCTGCAGAAATCATTAATCGCCAGTTTGTTGAGGTGATTATCGCGCCAACCGTTAGTGCTGCTGCTCAAGCCGTATTAGCTGAAAAGAAAAATATTCGCGTTTTAGAGTGCGGCATTTGGAACAGCGGCAACGAGCCTTGCTTTGATTTTAAACGTGTTTCTGGGGGCTTATTAGTTCAAGACAAAGACTTCGGCACCATTAGCGCAGCAGAAGTAAAAGTCGTTAGTAAACGCGCGCCAACAGAACAAGAAATGGCCGATTTATTATTTACTTGGAAAGTGGCTAAATTTGTTAAATCAAACGCTATCGTTTATTGCAAAGGCGGTCGCACGATTGGTGTTGGCGCGGGACAAATGAGCCGCGTTTATTCCGCTAAAGTTGCTGGTATTAAAGCCGCCGATGAAGGTTTGGCTGTTCCTGGATCAGTTATGGCCTCCGATGCTTTCTTCCCATTTAGAGACGGCTTAGATGCTGCGGCCGAAGCAGGCATTACCGCTGTTATTCAACCTGGTGGTTCTATGCGTGATGCAGAAGTCATTGCCGCAGCAGATGAGCATAATATCGCCATGGTGTTTACTGGCATGCGTCATTTCAGACATTAAAATAACAGTTGCCATTGCCTTTGTGGGAGCGACTTTAGCCGTGAAATCGCGACTAAAGTCGCTCCCACAATGAGCCATACTGCTTTATAAAAACCTATTATTTAACCCTCTCTGGTTTACATTATGAAAATTCTTATTGTCGGTAGCGGCGGACGTGAACATGCACTTGCTTGGAAAGCGAGCCAATCCCCTAAAGTAACCAATGTATTTGTCGCCCCCGGCAATGCCGGTACCGCTCTAGAAGATAAGCTCACGAATATCGATTTTGCAGTAGAAGATATTTCTGGTTTATTGGCTTTCGCACAAAAAGAAGCTATCGACTTAACCATTATTGGCCCTGAAGTTCCTCTAGTTCTAGGTATCGTTGATGCATTTCAAGCTGCGGGTCTAAAATGTTTCGGTCCTAGTGCTAAAGCGGCGCAATTAGAAGGCTCGAAGAAATTCTGTAAAGACTTTATGGCGCGCCATAAAATTTCTACTGCGGAATATGAAACATTTACCGAAGTCCAAGCTGCCACTGATTATATTAAAGCCAAAGGCGCTCCTATTGTGGTTAAAGCCGATGGTTTAGCGGCTGGTAAAGGCGTGATCGTTGCACAAACTGAAGCTGAAGCGGTTGCTGCGGTTGAAGATATGCTTTCGGGCAATAGTTTTGGTGAAGCTGGTAGCCGCGTGGTTATCGAAGAATTTTTAACTGGCGAAGAAGCTAGCTTTATTGTTATTGCTGACGGCATACAAGCACTGCCTATGGCTAGCTCGCAAGATCACAAGGCGCGCGATAATGGCGACTTAGGCCCTAATACTGGTGGCATGGGCGCTTACTCCCCTGCGCCAATCGTGACCGATGAAATTCATCAACGCGTCATGAATGAAGTCATTAACCCAACATTAAAAGGCATGGCCGATGATGGCATTCCTTACACGGGTTTTCTATATGCGGGCTTAATGATCTCTCCTACTGGCGAAATCAAAGTCTTAGAATATAACTGTCGTTTTGGTGACCCTGAAACACAGCCAATTATGATGCGTTTAAAAAGTGACTTAGTAGAGTTATGCGATGCTGCATTAAGCCAGAATTTAACTAACATCACCACTGAGTGGGATGAGCGTAGTGCTTTAGGTGTCGTTTTAGCTGCTGGCGGCTATCCTGATAGCTATGCAAAAGGCATAGTCATTAGTGGCTTACCAACAACTGAAAATGTAGATAGCAAAGTCTTTCACGCAGGAACACAGTTGAATGACGGGCAAGTCGTTACTTCTGGCGGACGTGTTTTATGTGCTTGTGCTTTAGGCGACACAATTAAAGAAGCACAAGAAAAAGCGTATGAATTAACCAATAAAATCAGCTGGGATAAGGTGTATTATCGTACTGATATTGGTTTTAAAGCTTTGAAATAAGGGATACCGACTCAATACGAGACATATAAAGGTAGGGCGGATTTAGTCTACCATTGCTAAAAACCGGACTGAAGTCCGCCCTACATCTAGGATTCACACTAGGCTGTCGAAAAAGACTGTTTATTAAGGAAATTACTACCTTGATTATTGGCTATAAAATAAATAAAACCCATAGGATGTGCTGAGGAACGAAGCGCATCAATAGCTCATCAATAGCTCATCGATGCGCCTCCTGCGTCGACACCATCCTATAAATGCTTTATCCATAAACAAGGGAAGTAAAACACGTATAAAATGATTAATTTCGACAGCCTAGATTCACACCCTACCTTAAGCTGTCTCTCACAACAAACCCAGCAAAAATAATAACGTGACCAAGCTTCTACATATTCCCGAAAATCATGCTCTACGCTTTAGCTTACATAATGAGATACATGCACGACCACCGGTTTCATTAAAGCTCCCCGTTAGCGCAAGTCACCTTGCTTTAACGCTGAACGAAGAAGAAAAAGCGCAAGAGTATGAACATTTAAAAGTTTTATGTAGTCGCTTTGCCGTCAACCCACCCCCCAAAGAAGCAAGCCATTTCACTGCGACCTTTGATACTTTTTTATTTCATTGGGAACAACACGGCGAATTTAGTACCTATTGTTTTTATGTCAACTCAGTAGATATCAATAAGCCTTTTGCTAAATCTGCATTAGCCTATGCGCCTATGGATTGGCTAGATAAACTGGTCGGTAGATCCATTGTTGCCGCACATGCGGTTATTATGCCAGCTAACGGGCAAGTACCGAGTACAACTGAAGTTAGTCACTACTTTGAAGGTAACGCTTTTGTTGGCTCCGAAATGACTGGCGGAGATGCTACCGCCTTCACAGACTTTCGCATTCATAATGACGGCTTTAGTCGCTTTCTTATCTTTGATAAACAATTACTCTCGCAACAAGCAGGTCGTTTATTACAACGCCTGTTTGAAATTGAAGTGTATCGAGTCATGTCCTTACTTGCCTTTCCGGTCGCACAAGAACTTGCGCCACTAGTCAGCAAGGCAGAACAGCGCTTATCCGAAATTACTACCAATATGGCTCAACATGACTGTGATGACGGTTTATTATTAGACCAACTCACTCGGCTCGCAGCTGAGGTTGAAAGCCATATATCACACAGCCAATTCCGCTTTGGAGCTGCACACGCTTATAATAAAATCGTCAACCAACGTATCACTGATATTCGAGAAGTAAAAATTCAAGGCGTACAAACCATTGGTGAATTTCTAGGTAAACGTTTGCAGCCTGCTATTACGGCCTGTCAATCCACCTCTAAGCGCTTTAGCTTGCTTTCAGAAAGAATTAGCAATGCTAGCCAGTTACTGCGCACACGGGTCGATATTTCCATAGAACGGCAAAACCAAGCCTTGCTAACTTCAATGGATTTGCGTGTAAAAATGCAACTTCGCTTTCAAGAAACAGTAGAAGGCTTATCCATCGTTGCCATCACCAGCTACATTGTCAGCCTGCTGAATTCGGCGGCTAAAGCCCTAAACAGCGCTGAATTAATCGACATTAAACCAGAAATAGTTTCAGGGGTCGCTATTCCTATTATATTAATGCTAGTGGCTTTCGGGGTGCGCCGCCTACATAAGAAAATAAAAGCTAGCTAGTACAACAAACCGTAAGTTCGTGACCCTATTTACACGACCATGACTTTGCCTTGATAAGTCCATTTGAAAGGTTTGGCCATGGTTTTGTTAAAATAATCAATGAACGACATAATCTTCTCTTTCAACTCTTCTGTGCTTTTAAAGCTCCCTCGTACAATCACTTTCTTCGCTAACATACCAAACCAAACTTCAATTTGATTCATCCATGAGGCATGTTTAGGCGTATAGTGAAAAACAACTTTTTTATCAGGCGAGCTCAAGAAGGCTTCGCGTGTTTGCATTGAGGCTAATATTCCAGTCTTGCCTTTAATGCCAAGCTCTTCAGTGCTTTGACAAAGCTCGGCAACCAATCGAACCAAAGATTCTGATTTATGCGTATTGAGTTGATCACCCACAAAATGATATTTCTTATACCCCTGATTTTCACTGATAACGCGATCAATGAAATTCTTTAAATCTTCTTCTGTTCGTGTATCTCCGCAGGCCCCTATAATTTCGCCTGTTGCCACATTCATGCCTGCTATCAGTGTTTGTGTCCCATGTTGCTTATATTCAAACTCAATAGCCTGAGGCTTTTTAACTGACATAGGTAAATCATCTGCGATTCGTTCAAGGGCTTGCACGCCGGTCATTTCATCGTAACTAATAAAGAGCTCATCCGAAGTTGTCGCGGCATTTTTATAAACGGAGCAAATATTATTAATTTTCTTATCCCTAAACTTATCAGGTTTTACATTTAACCAGTAGCGACTGCGATGCGGTTGTAAATCATTTTCTACCAATATCCGCCCCACTTCACTGATTGAAATGGACTCAACAATCTTTTGATGGATGAGCTCATCCATTAATTCTCGATGTGTCCAATGCGTTATGGGGCGTCCATAGACAAAAGGGTCCTCACAACAAGTGGCTATGATTTTACAAATCTGTTCTGGCGTAAATTTATCAGGGCACCCAGATCTAGGTAAATCTTGAAGTCTTTCAACAACGCCTAATTCCGAACTTTGGCTCCAGCGATTAAACCACTTTTTAACCGTATTTTTACAACTCCCAGTGCTGCCCAGGGCAATCGCATTAAAACAACAAATAAAATCAATATTTTATAAAATCAGGTTATTTTAGAGTATTTAATTTACTAAGTGGCGCTATTTTTATGCTTTTAACTATATGTTTTTGATCAGGCAATAAAATCATTTGTTTTTAACAAAAAAAGTTCATAAACTCCATATTTATAGTCAATTGATTTTTAACATAGTTTTAATGCGATTGCCCTGCAGTGCTGCCGTTATAGCCTTAATGCCCATGCTTTGGCCAGTCAGCAAGATTATTCGTGCTCGAAGTGCAATTGATTGAGGTGATGAGGGTTTTGCAATAATTTTATTCAGTGTTTCTTTTTCTTCTTCTGTCAAAATAAGTATTCTTCTCTCTCT
>JAUVAA010000223.1 GCA_030591965.1 bacterium | reverse complement strand
AAGCTGAATCTTACAGCGGAATAGAGTCGGTCACCTTCAATTCCCATTGCTCTCAAAACATAGGATGCTTCAATGGCTCCGGAATTACAGGCGGAGCTAGAAGAAATAGCGACCTGATCCCTAAGTGCAATAATTAATGAATCTGAACTGACTTCATCAAAGCTGATATTAATAATATTAGGGATGACGGCTTTTTGGTCACCATTGAGTGTGATGCCATTAACTTTATTTAATTTCTCTAGGAAAAGTTGGCGTAGGCTGGCCATTTGTTGCGCATCTTCGTTTAAACGCTCATTAGCTAATTCAAATGCTTTGGCCATGCCGGCTATCTGGTGAGTGGCAAGGGTGCCAGGTCTTAAACTATATTCCTGTCCGCCACCTTGTATTAATGGCTGAATATGCATTTTTGTACGATTACGGATAAATAAGCAGCCAATCCCTTTAGGGCCGTTGAATTTATGTGCGGAAAGGGAGAGTAGGTCTATGGGCAGTGTGGAAAGGTCAATCGCAAGTTTGCCCGCGCTTTGTGCCGCATCTACATGCAATATTACCTTTTTCTCGCTGGTAATCTTTGCTATTCCAGCAATGTCTTGAATAACGCCGGTTTCATTATTTACCTGCATAATAGAAACGAGTTGAGTCTCGGTTGTGATTGCGTCATTTAATTCATTCAGACTGATCAGGCCATTGATATTGGGTTTTAAGTAAGTAACATCAACCCCTTCTTTTTCCAGTTGCTTGCAGGTATCTAATACGGCTTTATGCTCGGTTGCAACGGTAACAATATGCTTGCCTTGATTTCTACGGCTATAAGCGATGCCTTTAATAGCAAGATTATTGGATTCTGTTGCGCCAGAGGTAAACACCAATTCTTTTGCTTTGCAATGCAGGTATTTTGCCATCGTAGCGCGTACATTTTCCACTGCCATTTCGGCTTGCTCGCCAAAACAGTGTTGTATTGAAGATGGATTGGCAAAAATACCATCAGCAGTGAGGTATTGCATCATGCATTCTGCTACTTCAGGCGCAACAGGCGTTGTGGCTGCGTAGTCGAGGTAAATAGGCTTATTCAAGGTATATTTATACGTTATAAAGAGAATAGGAGGTTATTTATGCATTTTTGGCGCATCTTCACCTTTGTATATCAGCTGTCCATTTTCCCAAAGAACAACATATTGCCCTAAACGGCGTTTTTTTTCTAGTTCGTTAGAAGACGCTTGTTTTAATGCATTTAAAACAATTTTGCTTTGTTCAGAGGGTTGCTGATTATGTATATTCATAATGTTGCTTGATTTAGAAGGTGTTGATAATCTGTCTCATTTATTATATTTCTTTGTTGGTGTTGCTGTTCAAAGACTAATGTAGGTTTATCACCTGTATTGATAAAACATAAACAATGAGTAACTACATGACTGAAGTCAGAAAAGAGGTTGTTTAAGCTACGTGAAAAACGGCGCTCAATATCTTTTGTGGGGATATGATGTCCACCATGTTTCACACGTTCAGCAACACGGGCTTTTGACATTCCATTGATGGAAGCGCTAGATAAATTAGCTCAACTTGCCACCCTGATTGTCGTAAACGCTTAATAAGTTTTAAATAGCTACGTCCTGCTAGCGTCGTTTCAAATGCGAAATCATCTTCTTTTTGGATGCGGGTTTCAATTTCACTTAAAAAAATTCGACTTGCTGAGATTAATTCGCGTTCTGGCGCTAAAGGTGAGATTCCAGCAGCGATCAAGTCAGCATTTATAAAGTGGTAACAGCTAACTATTTTAGGCTAAAACAAAACGACTTTATTTACGGGTCATGAGTTTTTTTATTATAAAACCGAAACCTTTTAATTTCCAGTTTATTACTTTCAAGCAAGCTGTTTAAGGCATCTATTTTAATGCCGTAGCGTGTGTTTGACGCTAGTAGTAGAGCTATTTTTTTATCAAAGCTAACTTGTTGTTTGTAATTAGGGTAGTCTTCCGTCAGGTCGTGTGATTTAAAATACAGCGGTTGTGGTGTGTACTCATCTACGTAATCAAAATAATCAACGGATTGCTCTGCTAGTTTAACTTTGATACGTTCTTTTAATAAAGGCAGGGGAGTGTCATTGAAATCCTCATACCCCATAAACGATACTTTCCCTGAGTAGAAATGAATTGTTATCAGCTGAATATCATCCAGAATAAATATCGCCCCCGCCTCTCATGCTCTACCACTCAGTTAAGGAGAGAGGCATAGGATGTGCTGGGGACGAAGCGCATCTTTCGGTGATTGATGCGCTTCCTGTCGTCAGCACATCCTATATTAATCTTCTTACAGAAATAACTTAAGAGTTAACACGCTGGATAATTAATTATTTCCTTTTCCCTTACTATAAACCGTGCATTATGCCTTTGTGGTTAAGTTCTGTAAGGAGTGCCTGTAAACTTATAGCCGTAACATCTGTTGCCAGTGAGTAGGTTTCTGCCCCTGAGTAAACGACATAACGTGCATCGGGCTGTATATCATCACAGGCAAAATAAAACCCTTTGCTTAATTTTGGACTAAGGCTGCGCTTTATTTCAATTGCCCATGTTTTTTGATCGGGAAATAGTAAAATTAAATCGCACTCAGCACCACCGCTACTGCGATAAAAGTAGGCTTGGGTATTTTGTGGGGCAATCGCTAAAATATTTTCAATAACCAAGCCTTCCCAGCTACCACCACAAACAGGGTGACTAAGTAAGTTTTCTTGATGGTTAATGCCTAACAATGCGTGGACGATGCCGCTATCACGCACATAGACTTTGGGCGATTTTGTCATGCGTTTGCCGGCATTGCTATGCCATGGTTTTAATCGGCGCACTAAAAGTAAATCAACAAGTAGGTCTAAATATTTGGCCACTGTTTTACCGTCTACTCCTAAAGATGATGCTAGTTTAGCCGCATTGAGTAATTCGCTTTGATTATGAGCGAGCATAACCCAGAATCGCCTTAAAGTTTCAGCAGGTATGCGTGGTCCCAGTTGAGGAATATCACGCTCAAGGTAAGTACGTATAAAGTCTAATCGCCATTGAAAACTCAGTTGATCGTCATTAGCTAACAAGCTATCAGGAAAGCCGCCACGCAACCAAAGTAAAGGGCGTTGTGTATCGTTAAGTTCTAAAGCATGTAGTGGGGGTAATTCAAGATAGGCAATGCGTCCAGCAAGAGATTCGCTGGATTGTTTTAGTAACTCAATTGAGGCGGAACCAAGCAATAAGAATCGTGCACTACGTAAGCCTTTACGGCGACCTTGATCAATTAAGCCGCGTAAGTTTTGAAATAACTCAGGAGCGCGCTGTACTTCATCTAGAATAACCAGTTTATCTT
>JAUVAA010000125.1 GCA_030591965.1 bacterium | reverse complement strand
TCGACTGATCTAGGTTTTATTTTTATCATATCGTTTGTTGGACTTCCTGTCTATTTACGAGTTTATAACGAGCCATAAGCTGGGGTAGTAAATCTTTACTTAAACTACCTAATTTCGACAGCCTAGCTTGGATGTCGTGAAATTTAGATAATGGGTATCAGAATACTCTTTATTTCATTAGCTTCAAATTGTGCTGAAATAAATAGGGTGAGCAGCGCCCACCCTAAACCTTATTCTTACATATTATCCAAAATCGCTTTTTTCACTGCATCTAAAGATGCATCAATTGATACAGGGTGTGCATCAGTGCATTGTGCAATTGCAGTATCAGGATCTTTTAAGCCATTGCCTGTTAAGGTACAAACAATCGTGCTGCCTTCAGGGATTTTACCCGACGCAATATCACTAATAGCGCCAGCCAATGAAGTGGCTGAAGCAGGCTCACAGAAAATACCTTCGTAAGCCGAGAGCATTTTTTGTGCTGCAAGGATTTTCTCATCAGAAAAACTATCAAACCAGCCGCCCGACTCTTTTTGTACATTCCACGCTAAATCCCAAGACTGTGGGTGGCCAATACGAATGGCTGTCGCAACTGTTTCTGGGTTATCAATCATTTTACCAGCGATAAAAGGGGCTGAGCCTGCCGCTTGATAACCACACATGACAGGCGTGTTGCTGCTTACAGCTGCAATGCCGTTGGTTTCTTTAGCGTATTCGCTATAACCCTTCCAGTAAGCGGTAATGTTACCGGCATTGCCCACAGGTAAACAATGGAAGTCAGGTGCTCTGCCTAATTCATCAACAATTTCAAAAGCAGCGGTTTTTTGACCTTCGATTCTAAAAGGGTTGATTGAGTTAACGATAGTAACAGGCGCATGCTCTGCAACTTGCTTTACTAAGCTCATGCCTTCGTCAAAGTTACCTCTGATTTGGATGATTTCTGCGCCATACATGAGAGTTTGTGCTAATTTTCCTTGTGCGATTTTGCCTTCAGGAATTAAAACAAAAGCTCTAATGCCTGCGCGTACAGCATAAGCTGCTGCTGCGGCAGAGGTATTGCCTGTCGATGCACAAATAATAGCTTGGCTACCATCTTCAACTGCTTTAGTGACGGCCATACTCATGCCACGATCTTTAAACGATCCGGTTGGGTTTAAGCCTTCATATTTGATATATATTTTAACATTCTTGCCAATCAATCTAGGAATGTTATGGAGCTCGATAAGCGGTGTATTGCCCTCGCCTAAGCTGATAATACGTGTTGAGTCACTTACTGGAAGACGATCTCTGTAATGTTCAATTAAGCCGGTGTAACGTGTATGTGTTGCCATGGGTAATTATCCTAATGTTTCAAGTCGGATTCGTGTTACCTGACCGGTAACAGATGATAAGTTTTCGATTGCAGAAATGGCATCATCCATTTCTTTTTCGATAGTTTTTTGCGTGAGCATAATAATCTGCACTAGAGATTGTCCTGATAGTGGCTCTTTTTGTAAAATAGCTTCGATGCTAATATTTTGTTGTGCAAGTATTTGTGTGATTTGCGCTAAGGCGCCGGGTTTATCTTCAACCGTTAAGCGTAAGTAATAGGCGGTTTCTATTTGCTCATGCGTCAAAATGTGCAAATCAGCAATAGAGTCTTCCTGAAAGGCAAGATGCGGAACTCTATTAATTGAATTCAGAGTTAAAGCGCGTACGACATCGACAACATCAGCGACCACGGCAGAAGCGGTTGCTTCTGAGCCAGCGCCAGCGCCATAGTACATAGTTGGTCCAACGGCATCTGCGTTTACTAATACTGCGTTCATTACACCATCCACATTAGCCAGTAAACGACGTTCAGGTATCAGAGTAGGGTGTACTCTAAGTTCTATGCCTGTGCTGGTTTTGCGAGCAATACCTAGGTGTTTAATGCGATAGCCTAGCTCGCCGGCATATTCGACATCACCTCGGGTGATTTTGGTAATGCCTTCGGTATAAACATTTTCAAACTGTAGTGGGATACCAAAAGCAATTGAGGCAAGAATCATTAATTTATGACCTGCATCGATGCCTTCTACATCAAAAGTTGGGTCAGATTCTGCGTAGCCTAAAGCTTGTGCTTCTTTGAGTACATCATCAAAATCACGGCCTTTATCACGCATTTCAGTCAGGATAAAGTTACCTGTACCATTGATAATACCGGCTAGCCAGTTGATACGATTGCCACTTAAGCCTTCACGGATGGCTTTAATAATTGGAATTCCACCCGCGACCGCTGCTTCATAAGCGACGATAACATTAGCTTTGCTGGCTGCTGAAAAAATTTCATTACCGTGTAGAGCAATTAATGCTTTATTGGCAGTGACGACATGCTTTCCGTTGGCTATTGCTTGTAAAACAAGCTCTTTAGCTAGGCTGGTGCCACCGATTAACTCTAAAATAATATCTATTTCAGGGTCATTAATAATTTCGGAAGGGTCAGTGCTTAGGGTGATGCCTTGCGTATCGCAAATACGGTCACGAGAGAGGTCTCTTGCAGAAGCGCGGGTAACAACAATGTCCCTTCCTGCGCGACGTGAAATTTCTTGGGCATTACGTTTTAAGACGTTTACAGTGCCGCCGCCGACAGTACCTAAACCTAAAACGCCTATTTTTACTGGCTTCAAATCAAACTCCTGAACATGTGTAGATAAACGGGGTGTCCTTTTCTTTAAACCTATGCTCCTGCTTAGGTTTTATAAATTAGTCTAAGTGGTGCTATGTGTAGCTATTAAATGCGTATTGGGGCGTCGGGCTTTAGCCTGCTATTTTTTATTTTTGTTTATGAAAGCAGGCTAAAGCTCAGCGCCCCGTGTTGTATTACGTTTAACCTCATGGCATAACACGGAGCGATGGAAATAAGGTATCTTATTTACCTTATGCGCTATTCATACTTAAATTAAACCATCTTTTTTAAACATCGCACGCAGGCCGCGAATAGCTTGACGAGTCCGGTGTTCATTTTCAATTAAACTGAAGCGCACATGGTCATCACCAAACTGACCAAAACCAATGCCTGGCGATACGGCAACTTTTGCATCGGTAATTAATTTTTTAGAGAATTCAATCGAGCCCATTCCTTTGTAGGCATCAGGAATCGGAGCCCAAACAAACATGGTAGCCTTGGGTTTTTCTACATTCCAGCCTATTGAGTTGAGCCCATCGCAAAGCACGTCACGACGCTCTTTATACATCGCACAAATTTCAGCAACACAATCTTGAGGGCCTTCTAAGGCGGTAATCGCGGCAATTTGAATCGGTGTAAACATGCCGTAATCCAAATAAGATTTAATACGCGCAAGTGCTGCGACTAACTCAGGGTTTCCACACATAAAGCCAACACGCCAGCCAGGCATATTATAGCTTTTAGAGAGTGAGAAAAACTCTACAGCGACTTCTTTAGCACCGGGTACTTGCAAAATAGAAGGGGCTTTATAGCCATCAAATACGATGTCTGCATAAGCAATATCATGCACGACCCATATCTTGTGTTCTTTGGCTACTTCGATGATGCGTTCAAAAAAGTCTAGTTCCACGCACTGTGATGTGGGATTGCCTGGAAAATTAAGAACTAACATTTTTGGTTTAGGCCAAGATTCGGCAATCGCTTTATGTAATTCTTCCACAAAATCTACACCTGGGACCATTTTTACATGACGTAAATCCGCTCCTGCTATGACAACGCCATAAGGGTGAATAGGGTAAGCGGGATTAGGAACCATAACAGTGTCGCCAGGACCTAAAGTTGCTAAAGCTAAATGCGCTAAGCCTTCTTTGGAACCGATAGTGACAATAGCTTCAGTTTCTGGGTCTAGGTCGACATCAAAGCGCTTTTTATACCAGTTGGTAATGGCGAGTCGTAATCTAGGGATGCCTTTAGATACAGAGTAACGATGTGTGTCATGGCGCTGTGTAGCCTCCACCATTTTATCAACAATATGTTGCGGGGTAGGCTGGTCTGGGTTGCCCATGCCAAAGTCGATAATGTCTTCGCCTTGTGCTCGTGCTTGTGCTTTTAACTCATTTACAATGTTAAAAACATAAGGCGGTAGACGACTAATACGGTGAAATTCTTCCATTGCTGACTCTTAGAAAGTGGCTATATAGCGAGTTGTAGTGTAATTGTAGGGGGTTTTTAAAATCAACCCGCTAAGTTAGCGCTGTTATTGCAATATGTCAAATCCAGCATATAGGCTATTATCCACTGGATTTGCCTGTAATAAAATGATTTAGCAATTTTTTTATAAAATTTCTGAAGCATGGTCAGCTAAGCGTGAGCGTTCGCCACGTTTTAGAGTGATGTGTGCGGCATGCTCCCATGATTTGAATTTATCCACGACGTAAGTTAAGCCTGAGCTAGTGGCGGTTAAGTAGGGCGTGTCAATTTGTGATAAGTTACCAATGCATACTATTTTTGTACCCGGTCCCGCGCGAGTGATGAGTGTTTTCATTTGTTTGGGAGTTAGGTTTTGCGCTTCATCAATAATAAGATAACGAATTAGAAAAGTTCGGCCACGCATAAAGTTAAGTGAGCGAATTTTTATTTTATTCATAACAATTGTTTTTGTGACATTTTGTTCCCAGTCACTATTTTCTGTTTGATCTCCGAGTAATTCAAGGTTATCAATTAAAGCGCCCATCCATGGCGTCATTTTTTCTTCTTCAGTACCAGGTAAAAATCCTATGTCTTCGCCGACAGGGACTGTTTCGCGAGTCATAATGATTTCTTTGTAAGTTTTGTCATCCATGGTTTGTGCTAAACCAGCGGCTAATGCGAGCAGTGTTTTTCCTGTGCCTGCGGTGCCGAGTAAAGTGACAAAGTCAATTTCAGGGTCCATTAACACATTAAGGGCAAAATTTTGTTCCCTATTTTTAGCGTTAATTCCCCATGTCATATGGTGGCCTTCGCGATAATTCTTTGCCAGCTCTAAAGTGGCTGTTTCATTGTCAATACTGCGTACAATGGCTTCAAAGTCCGAATCAGAGCCATTTTCTATATATAAATATTGGCCAGGGTACCAGCTTTCGACGAGAGGGCCTTCTAGTTTATAATAGGTATGTCCGTCCTCTATCCAGGACTCCATTTTAGTGCCGTGAGTTTCCCAGAAATCTTCGGGTAGAGCGGTAGAACCGCTGTAAAGTAAATCAATATCATCGAGTGTTTGGTCGCTATGATAATCTTCAGCTTTAATTTCTAGCGCAGCGGCTTTGATACGCATATTAATATCTTTAGAGACCAAGATAACTTGCGTGTTTGGATATTCTTTGGTTAAAGCAAGAACAATACTGAGAATTGAATTGTCAGCTAGGCTACCTGGCATTGATGCGGGTAGTTCAGTGGTCATTTGTCGCGTTTGAAAAAATAGCCGCCCATCTAGGGCATTTTCTTTTTGTCCTGAACTTTGTAGTTGTGAAAGAGGCAAGCCCTCTTTAATATCATCTTTGTCTGTGTCTTTTAACAAGTCATCAATAAAACGACTGACTTGGCGCACATTCCTAGCAACTTCCGTGACGCCTCTTTTGCCATGATCAAGTTCTTCAAGGACAATCATCGGGATAAAGATGTTGTGCTCTTGAAAATGGAATAAAGCCGCAGGGTCATGCATCAATACATTGGTGTCTAAAACGAATAATTTTTTATTAGCACTGATATTCATAGTTATGCTCCTAGCTCAGTTAAAGTTTGCAGTACTTCATCGATATGCATTTTGACTTTCACTTTTCGCCATTCGTGAATTAATATGCCATTAGGATCGATTAAAAAAGTGCTGCGTTCTATGCCGCGTACTTGCTTGCCGTACATGTTCTTCATTTTAATTACGTCAAATAAGTTACATAGTTTTTCTTCTTGATCGGAAAGTAGGTCGAACGGAAAGCTTTGTTTTGTTTTAAAGCCTTCGTGCACTCGTACGCTATCACGAGAAACGCCTAGAATGACGGTGTTTAATGCTTCAAATTCAGCTGTTTTGTCGCGAAAGTTCTGTCCTTCAGTTGTGCAGCCTGGTGTGTTGTCTCTGGGGTAGAAGTACAGAATAAGATACTTTCCTTGGTAGTCAGATAACTGAATGGATTTATCTCCAGTCGACATAGATTCAAAATTTGGTATGGAATTACCTAGGGTAACGCTAGACATGCTGGCTCCTTGTGCGTGTAGAGATGCTTATATAACTTTAGCGTAGCATAAATATGAAAAGGAGCGCGAATATAAATTTCTTGGAGTGATGTGTAGCCATTTATCATTAATAAGGGCTTTATAAAAGATATTATTGGCCGCTATAGATTACATTCTTAGGATTTTAGTTTAATGTTAAAATTAGTCTAATTGGACTTATTGTGAAAGAGGTAAAGGAAAATGGCTAGTTCTGAGCAAGATAAACAAGTTGATAGCAGTTTCGATGATGATTTGGATAAAATGCTACAGGATACTGCTGACCAAATGGGTGATGATCAGGATATACTTGATAGTGATGAGGCTATTGATCGCTTGTTGGGTGATAGTCAAGGTGGTGAAGCATTAGACGAAGATGCCCCTGAAAGTGTAGATGATTTGGTGGATTCATTGTTGGGTGGTGTTGTTGATAATCAGGAGCGGAAAGCTGATTTGAGTGATGAAGAGATTGATGAATTTGCGGATGATCCGGTAGAGCTTGAAGCATCTAGTGATGCTGTTTCAGAGCCATCATCCGTGCTTACTGAAGATGAAATGAGTGCGTTTGCCGATGATTTGCTGTCTGAGCAAGGAGGTATTGATTCTGCTATTCAAGAAAAGCCTAGCCAAGAAACAGATGTTACTGAAAGTATGGCTGAGATCGATGAGTTTTCATCTGATGCGGAAGACGATTTTTTACTGGCAGATTTTGATATTTCTGCTGACGACGATGAGTTTAAAGAGGAAGAGGTGGAATTGCCGGCTCCAGATCGGGTGGAGCAGGTTGCTGTGCCAGAGCCAGAAGTTGTTCCTGAGCGAGTTGCTGCAGCAGTAGTTTCTGAGCCAAGTAAGTCAGTGGCGGCAATCGATGATCAAAGTGAGAAAATTGCCCAGATAGAAAGTGAGTTGGCTGATTTGAAGTCGGGGCTTAATTTTTCTGAGGCTTTGGGTAAGGTAACCAAGGATCAAAAAAAGGCTAATAGAGAGTTGGATGAGGCGAATAAGAAGCTTAAAATATGGAGTGTTAGTGCTTTAGTTATTGGTGTAATCGCCCTGGTTATAGGTATTACTGTTGTTGTTTTAAACTCAGGAGTACAGTCAAGTGTTGAGCGCGTTCAGGGAAGTGTGATGGATATTGAAGATCGCTTGGCAGTGCCGGCAATAAAACTAGTTGATCCTAATGATGCAAAAATAGAGGAGTTACAGTTCAACGTGCAGAGTATGCAGGCGCTTGTTAATGATATGCCTGGGCGTTTGAATGCTTTGCAGGGGCAATTGAACTCTATAAATGCTGAGGAAATCCAACAGGTGATGGATAAGCAACTGATTAATATAAATGAAAAGTTAGCTGCTCTTGAGGATAAAGTCGCTAGTTTAAAAGGGGTAAGAACTAGGTCTAAGGCAAGTTCTCGTAAGGTAGTTAAGCGCGTTGCTGTGCAAGAGTGGGTGGTAAATTTAGTGTCCTTTAAACAGCGTTGGTATACCGATAAAAAAGTACAAGAATATAAACAAAAAGGCATTCCTGCCGAGGTTGTTTCTGTTGATGTGCGAGGCGTTGAGTGGTTTAGAGTGCGGGTGGCTGGGTTTAAAGATAAGGCAGAGGCTGCTGCGTATGCAATTAAAATGAAAAAATCGCTTAATTTGAACTCTGTTTGGGTGTCGAAAAAATAGGCTAATTAAATTAGGGATTTTCTGCGGTTAAGTACTTATGTGTTAAAGTGCTTAGTCTTATTTATATGGGAGGGTGTATGCGGTTTGTAATTGCTTTTTTGCTGTTTGGTTTCGTGCAATCCGTACAGGCCATTACTAGGTGTGAGTTTAATGGTAAGGTGACTTATAAAAGGGGTGATTGTCCTGAAAAGGCAGAAACGAGATTTTTAGTAAAAGATAAATATATTAAACAACAGGATTTGCAAGAATCTCAACGAAAGCGTCTTGTGGAGTCAGAAAAGGCGCTTGAGCAAGTGCTTGCTTCGGAAGTGATTTTGGTTGATATTGAAGAGTCAGTGGAGTCAGGTCGCTCGCAAGAGGTGCGCAAAAAAATAAAGATGTCGAATGAGTCGTTGCATTTTCAATTGCAGAAAGTAGAGGAACTCAATAATAAGACAGGAAAAGTCTATGCGCCGAATATGCCTGATGATTTAAGTGGTAAGCTTTTAGATATGGAGCTTCAAGTGCAGGAGCGTAATAAGGCTTTGCAGCAGTTGCAGAAAAAATAAAGTCACAATAATAATATGGCATTAGCGGAATTTAATTTAATTAAGCAATTTTTTACGCGTCCCGCTAAGCGGGGGAGTACGCAATTATCTGTAGGGGATGATTGCGCGTTGCTTGCTGTGCCAGAAGGTTTTGAGTTAGCAATTACTGTCGATACTATGGTTGAGGGTGTGCATTTTTTTGCTGATGTAGATCCTAAGCATCTTGGGTATAAGTTATTGGCTGTCAATTTAAGTGATTTAGCAAGCATGGGTGCTGAGCCAGTTGCAGTGACATTAGCTTTGACTATGCCAAAAGCTGATACGTTGTGGTTAGAGGGTTTTGCTCAGGGCTTATTTGCTTTGGCTGATAAATATGCTGTTGATTTGATTGGTGGCGATACTACGTCTGGACCTTTAACTTTAACCATTCAAGCAATGGGCTTAGTGCCTAAGCAGCAGGCTTTGCGTCGCTCTGCGGCAAAGGTCGGTGATTTGATTTATGTAACAGGTTGTATGGGTGATGCAGGTCTAGGCTTGAAGATTAAGCAAGGTTATGTGAGCGACAATGGTTTGCAAGCTCTGGAGAGATTTAATGTGCCAGCGCCAAGAGTGGCTGAAGGTTTGGCGGTTCGCTCTGTGGCCAATGCCTGTGTAGATATTTC
>JAUVAA010000155.1 GCA_030591965.1 bacterium | reverse complement strand
CAGTCAAGAAAAAGTAGAACGTGACTACAAGCAGCCTATTGGTAAAAATACTGATGGCTTTGATATTTATGAAGATGAACGCGGTGTAAGAAGCTATAACGAGGGAGGTATTCTTGTTGGTGAGGCTGTATCGCTTAGACCTACTCGCGATGGAATGGGTATTGATCGTGATTTTCGTAAAGATGAGTTCTTAACCAATAATGAATTTAAAGAAAAGAATAACGCTTTACAGGTTCAAGATGTATCGGAGGTTAAGAGGGATGCGTACGAGACTAAAATATCCAATAAAAGATTTAATCTTGCAACAGCCCTTTATGAAAGACTTGGCACAGGCTCAAATATAACAAGTAAATTTTTGACTGAGCAGGCTAATATTGCATTCGGCGGAACTCAGGCAGAAGGAAAGTACACTAGCAAAGATGCTTATGATGCAATGGAGGCGGCATTTAACCTATCAATCAGAAATAATAAAAATAATGAAATGTTCGCCAGGGCTGGTTCTAATGATATTTCAGCTAAAGTTATTAGCCTGAATAAAGCTATACAGTCTTTACCAACACAAACAAAGCGTGACGCTGAAATGGATGAATTTCAGCAATTTAGTACGCCACCAGGATTATCATTAGTAGCTAACTGGGTTTCTAATGTTCAGGCTAACGATACTATGCTTGAGCCATCAGCAGGAACCGGGGATCTGGCAATATGGGCAGATATTGCAGGTGCCGATATTGTTCTAAACGAATTATCTGAACGTAGGCAAGAATTATTGAATGACCTATTCCCTAATGCTAGAGTTTTTAAGGAAAACGCAGAACAACTAGATAATGTATTGCCAGATGATATAAAGCCGACAGTCGTTATTATGAACCCTCCTTTCTCTTCAACGGCAGGAAGGGTGCAGGGGCAGCGGAAAACGGCTAACGGTGGACTTCATATTGAACAGGCGTTAAGACGATTACAAGAAGGCGGTCGTTTAGTTGCTATTGTTGGAAACGGCATGGCGGCAGATAAGCCAGCATTCGAAAAATGGTGGTCTGGCATTGCGGAAAAATACACTGTTCGTGCTAATGTTGGTATCTCAGGTAAAGAGTTTGCTAAATATGGGACCACTTTTGATAATCAAATACTGGTTATTGATAAGACTGGGAAAACAACAGGCGAAATATTAACGGGCAATGTCGAGTCGGCATCACAATTACCACAATTATTAGAGAGCATTAGAAATGAACGTAAGTATATTGAACCAGCACAGGCTGAACATACAGGCGGCAGCGATACTGAAGCAGGAAAAGATACCGTTCAGCCGAACAAGCGAATTAGCAAGCCTAGTGATAATCAGGGAGGCGATAAGCAACAATCTACTGGAACTGCAAAACTCAGCGGAAGTAGAGCAAATGATATTGAGCCTGGAGAAGAATCCGAAGAGAGCAGTGTCATTAATGACACGAACAGACTCGATGGACAAGATAGAAATGACGATACCAAAAAAACTGGACGAAGCAGCAGCGATGATATTGACGGAGATAATGGACTCGATAAAGTCACAATTACCCGTAAAGTAAAAAGTAATAAGAAATCAGCATTCAGTGATTCTGTATTTTCTAATTATTCACCTCAAAAACTTGAGATAAAAGGCGCTAAGCCACACCCTGGAAAACTGGTTCAGTCGTCTGCAATGGCAGCAGTTGAGCCACCAGAACCAAGCTATTCACCATCACTACCTAGGGCGGTTATAACTAAAGGACTGCTTTCTATTGCCCAATTAGAATCGGTTGTTTATGCAGGTCAAGCCCACTCACAGATGTTACCAAATGGAGATAGAAAGGGGTTCTTTATTGGTGATGGTACTGGCGTTGGTAAGGGACGGGAAATATCAGGTATTATCCTTGATAATGTTAAGCAAGGGCGCAAAAAATCGGTATGGGTATCTTTTAACGGCGGTTTGTTTAATGATGCAAAAAGAGATTATTCAGGCGTAGGCGGCGATGAAAAAACTCTATTTTTACAAGGCAAAACAAAACCATCGGATTCCATTAAACAAAAAGATGGAGTTATATTCACAACCTATTCAACTCTTAGAGGTGGAGCAAGAAAACAGGCTAATGATTTAGGGCAAAAAGAAGGGAAAACGCGATTAGACCAATTAATAAACTGGCTTGGCAAAGACTTTGATGGTGTTATTGCCTTTGATGAGGCGCACTCTATGGGTAATGCCATACAGGTAAAGGGCAAGCGAGGCGTTAAGAAACCATCGTTACAAGCTTTGGCTGGAGTTAATCTACAAAAGGCACTACCTAATGCGCGTGTTGTTTATGTGTCGGCAACTGGCGCAACTGAAATAAGCAATCTAAGTTATGCTGATAGACTTGGCTTGTGGGGCGAGGGAGCGGCTTTTTCTTCTCCAGTCGAGTTTATTAATAATATATCGCAAGGCGGCATTGCGGCGATGGAGCTTATTAGTCGTGATATGAAAGCACTCGGTATGTATATTGCCAGGTCATTATCATACGATGGGGTTACTTATGATCGACTAGAGCATCAATTATCACCACTTCAGAATGATATATATAACGAACTGGCAGGCGCTTGGCAGGGCGTATTGCAGGATGTTAATGAAGCGCTTGAGATAACAAACGGCGCAAAGAATGGACGCGCTAAAGGTGCGGCTATGGCTAACTTCTGGAGTTCACAGCAACGCTTTTTTAATCAGGTTATTACATCTATGCAGACACCAACGGTTATAGATGACATTCAGAAGGTAATAGATAGAGGTGATGTTGCTGTTATTCAGCTTGTTAATACTAATGAAGCAACACAGGAGAGAGAAGCGGCTAAGGCGGTAGCTAATGGGTCTAATTTAGAGGATTTGGATTTCACGCCGCGTCAAATGCTGATTGATTATGTAGCTAATAGCTTTCCTGTTGCTGCCTACGAGGAAACTCAAGACGAAAATGGTAATGTTATTTACCAGCAAGTCAAAGACTCGAAAGGCAATCCAGTATTTGACAAGGAAGCAATCAAAATAAGAAATGATCTATTAGATACACTGGATCAAATAAGAGTGCCTGAAAACCCGATTGATTCAATAATTAATGCGTTTGGTGCTGATATTGTTGCTGAGGTCACAGGAAGGGGAAGAAGGTTTGTTCAGAAGCGTGACAATGATGGCAACATTAAAATCATAGAAGAGAAACGAGGAAAAAACTCATCCCAAAAAGATGCTAAAGATTTTCAGGATGATAAAAAGAAAATCCTTATTTTTTCTGGTGCGGGTGGTACAGGGTATAGCTTTCATGCTGATAAAACCGCAATAAACCAAAGGAAGCGAGTGCATTACTTGTTGCAACCAGGATGGAGAGCTGATTCTGCGGTTCAGGGTTTTGGTAGAACGCATAGAACAAATCAGGCGCAAGAGCCGCATTATGTTTTGCCAATGACGAACCTGAAAGCACAGAAGCGTTTTATTTCATCTATTGCCAGAAAGCTGGACCAGTTGGGCGCACTAACAAAAGGCGAGAGAAAATCAAGTAGCCAGGGGTTATTTACAGCATCAGATAATCTTGAGAGCAAATACGCTAAAGCGGCTTTATATTCATTCTTTTTAGACCTACATAGTGGGCGAACAAATTTAGATTTTAATGAAACCGTTAATTCTCTTGGCCTTAACTTTAATGATAGTGATGGAAATTTTAGCCAGGCAAAAGTCGCTGAAACCGAAATACCACAGTTCCTTAATAGACTTCTTTCGCTAAAATCACACGAACAAGATGCCGTTTTTGATGAATTTGAAAAGCGCATAGTGGAGGCGGTTGAGTACGCCCAGCAAAACGGAACTTATGATTCAGGAGTGCAAACAATAACCGCTCTAAATATCGTAAAAAAACGCGATGATGTAGCTTACAAGGACAAGGGAACAGGAGCAGAGACGCGATATATTGAGATTGATGTAACCAATGAGGTTGATTACATATCGTCAGCACAGGCAAAAAAACATGCTAAAAATTCTGAATTTGAAGGTTATTATGTTTTTGAGAGAGGGATAAATAAAGGCCAAGTATTCATGCTCGATGAAATGGGCAAGCGCGTAAACTCAAAGGGTGAAGAGGTAACGCGCGGAACAATAACCGGGATTAAAGGAAACAGGCGGTACATTGATAATGTTAGTGAAATAAAACAGGGGTTCAAGTATGGAATGGTTGATGGGCAGTATAAAAAGATAACTATTACAAAGGGCATTGATGAAGCAGAAGCAATGCAGCTATGGAAGCAGCAGGTAAAAGTAGCTCCAGACACGGAAACCAATACAGAAAGAATGATTGTAGGCGTTATCCTACCAATATGGGATAGAGTTGATGGTGATCCTAAAATCGTTAGACTACAGACTGATGCAGGAGAACAGTTATTAGGTAGAATGATTAGCGCAAAAGACGCAAAAACAACACTTAAAAGCTTAGGGATTGATTCAAATATATCAAAACAAAGCCCAGAAGAAATATTTAAGTTAATTAAAGGTGGCGAAAAAGCCTTGCTATCCAATGGATGGACAATATCAACTTCTAGGGTTAATAATGAAAAACGACTAGAGATAGCGTCAAAGAATGCACTATTTACACCAGCAGAGCAAAAGTCACTGACCGAACAAGGCGCATTTATGGAGCGCATTAACTGGAAGGAGAGATTTTTTATTCCTGACATTAATGTATTTGATAGCATAACAAAATCTAAGCCAGTTGTTGACTTAATTGGTGATGGCGTTAAGTTTTCTAAATCAAAACAAAGCGGCCAAAAATCAACCGTAGCCAAAATAACCGCATTACTCCCCCGCAGGGTTAAGCGCCTTGTTGATAGCGGTAAGATTAAAGTGGTGCAATCTGATGATAGTAATGCCCAGGGATATTACAATGAGTCTACTGATACCATTACACTTGTTTCTGACAGCCTTAATAAAGAAAACATTAATTCAGTTTTAGCGCATGAGCTTTATCATCGAGCAGAAGTCACAGACCCTAAGTTACAGAAACAACTATCTGAATTGAATAAACGCCTACAGGTACGCTTTAACCTTGCGGCCAAAGGGACAGGGACACAAGCTGAACTAGAAGCTTACAACCGAGTCATGGATGCGGGTACACCTGTTAAAGATCAGCAAGCTGAATTTAGAGCTTACATGGTCGAAGCATACAATACTAAGCCACAATCCCTAAGCACGGCAATGCGTAAATGGGTGCGTGATTTGTTTGCGGCAATACGTGCTGTTTTAATGCGCAATGGAATTTTACCCAAAGATATTACACAGGCTGACTTAAATGCTTTGGCAAGTTATGGAGCGAAACTCTCAAACTCTCAGAAGCGTTCAAAAAACAAAACGCCTGTAGGTGGCGAGTATAAAGGCGCTCAAGAAACTTTGATCCCTACTGGCTCGGTTGCACTTGCCAGCAAACAAGGCTACAAAGGCAACGATAAAGGTGAGGCTAAAGAATGGCTAAGAGCTAAGGCTAAAGGGCTTGATATGTCACGCACAGGTAGAATGAAAAGAGCCAAGGCAATGGAGTTTGATGATGATAATATTTATATTCATGAATCACCAGATAAAGAATTAACTAAAATATCAAAAAAAGGTAGATTTGGCGGTGCCATATTTTCACTTCATGAGGATAGTGATAGGGCCAAATATTATGATAATGAGCATAAATTTATCATAAAAGGAAAAATTGCTGAAAATGATGATTTGTCTAATTTTATTAGAGACAATTACGACGAAGCAAAGGCGTTTATAGATAAAGAGTTTGATGGTGTCGTAAATGAAGATCATGAGGATGCTATATTTGATGCAATAAGTGATGAGGATTATTCATTAGATGAAAGTTTAGCCAATGATTTTTTTGGCGGTGGATTTGATGACTCTTTTTTTTATGAGAACGCCCAAAGATTAAGAGGTGAGCTTGCAATAAAAGCAGGGTTTAACGCTGTCTCGATTAATGATGAATTTGCGGGTGAAACGATAATGTTATTAGAAGGTAATGGGGTGCGCTCAATACACGCAGCCTTTGACCCAGACTATGCAGAAAGCGGAAACCTCCTGGCCTCAATAAAACCCGCAGGTGACATATTATCAACCAAGTTCAAAAAATGGTTTGGTACATCAAAAATGAAGTCCGGCGGTAAGCCGATTAAGTTTTATCATGGTACGAGTGAAGATTTTAATATCTTTGATAGCGATAAACTCCAATCATCAACCAATCATACAACGGCCGGACTAGGTCACTTCTTTACATCAAATAAAGCAGAGGCTCAGGGTTATGGGGGCAAGCTAAAAGAGGTCTATTTGTCCATTAAAAAACCTTATGTTACTACTTCTGAGACACTTGATAAGCGTATGGGTGATGATGCTCAGGTATTTACTGATAAGCTTAAAAAACAAGGTTACGATGGAATATATATTCGCGATGCTAAATATACAATCGCTTTTGAAAGTAACCAGGTTAAATTAACTAGCAACCAGACACCAACTAACGACCCGGACATAAGGTTTAGCAAAGCCAGCGAAGCAATCAGCACACTAAGCGAATCTGAGTCATTAGAGCAAGCAAAGGTTGCATTAGGTCGTGTTAAAAGTGGCGCTAAGGCACAAAGATTTGGATTACTTACATTAAGACAAATAGCGGATGTTACTAAAGAAATATTGCCTGAAATTAAAAGTAGATTCATTAAGAACATTCACTCAATGGACACAGAGAAGAATAAACGCTTAGCTGCAGCAGGAAAAATTGCAACAGATTGGGTAAAGCTTGATGAAAAAATAAGCAATGAAATGTCTGATTTGATGCACGATTCTACTATCGCAGGTGTTGATGGAAGTGAGGCGTATATTAAGGCGATTGATATTACAGAAGCTAAACAGAAGATCAAAGCCATTCATGAAAAAATACGCGGTCGAGCTGGTGATAATAAAGAAACAATGTTCAGGGAAATTAAAGAACTTGAAATGATGATCGCTTTTGAGAAAAAGCGTAAGCTTGCCTATCCTGCAATTAAACGTAGATTTAATACGCTTGCTAATAAATCACAGGAAGCGGCGGGGATTTACCGCAAATCACGCGACCATCACGTTAAACATTTTGAAGATACGCTAGAAGCATTAAAACAAAGAATAGGTGATTCAGAGGCCAGTCCAGAGGTTAAGAAAAACTTAATAGCTGCTTTACGATTAAAGTTTGAGTCATTACAGGCCCAAGCCCCTTATTTCCCGTTAGCACGTTTCGGTGATTATTGGGTGCAGACAGAGGACGGCGAAGATACTGCATTTAATATGTTTGAAAGTGAGCGCGAGCAAGATGCGTTTATTCAGCAAATGCGCCAAGAGGGAATACTTGTTCTGGGTAGCGGTAAACAATTGCAAAACTTATCTGAGATTGATGGCGTAAGTGCCGAGTTTATTACCGAGGTTGATACTTTAAT
>JAUVAA010000086.1 GCA_030591965.1 bacterium | reverse complement strand
GTTTCCGCACCATGCGTGATTAAAGTACACTCGGGATCTGTAGCAAAAATATCATATCGCCCTTGACGCTTTTCCGCTAAACCACTATCTAAAAAAATTGACCACGGCTGCGCTGCTATTGCTGAAAATAATCGAGCACTATCAAACAAATAAGGCAGTGAATAAAGCTGGGGGGTAGAAGGCATGTATATTGTGTCTGTGGCGTATGAGTAAAGTAATGATGCTAGCTATTTTAATTTAAAAACGGGTTAATAAGTTATTTATTCACCAGCTAAAGCATAGGTATCTGCACAACTTTTTAATATTTAAATACAGTAAATTGCAAGTCAAGACAGCTCCCTCTAGAGCAATGCTGTTGACTTAAGAATAAGCTCCTTCTCCAAAGAGAGAAGGTTGGGATGAGGGGAATTATAAATGCATGATTTTATTCTCCTCACCCAACCCTCTCCAACAAGAGAGGGCTTTTAGACTTGTTTAAGATACCTATGCAGCTAAGGCGTGCTTTATAGGTACTGGATTTTAACAAAATTTAGCTTCTATAGCTAAATAAGCAACAGCCACAGCGGGGGCGCAGTCGGCAATACTCATTTCTGTAGGCTCACAAGGGGTTGCAAATAAATCCTCAAAATCAATATATCCCAGCCCTAAACGCTGTGCAATCTCTTGCACTAAAAACCGTCCGATTCCCGCACCAATCAAAGGCGTTTGCATATTATCCGGCACGCGCTGCAACTGCTTTTGGCATGCAGCTTGTATTCTAGCCAGCTGCTGCTCTCTAATCGCATAAGCGAGTTCCTGCCATTCCTGCAAAGTAAAATCCTGTAGATCACAACCAATCATGCGCGCCAAACGTTTGGCACTCGCCTGCTCTGTTTTAGCATCGCCATCCGCTGTTTCATTTTGGTCATGAAACTCATTTAACTCATGCGTTAAACGATAAACATCTGCCATCGTAGCAAAATATTCACTCATAACACCGACTTCAGTACCAGAAAAACTAACAGACTGCACTACCGCCATCACTGCCGTTCTCACTAATCCTGTATAAACTAACTCACTTGATGCAAGGCGTTGAAAATCGGTATATCCAATAGCATCAACCTGGTGATTTGTTAGCAACAAAATATCCGTCGTCGTGCTGCCCATATCAACAAATAGGCCTTGCTCTAGCTGCTGAGCAACATAAGAGGCGCTCGCCAACCAATTTGCCGAAGCAATTGCATCAATATGCTTGGATTCAATCGCATTAGCTGCCACAAAACCAAGCAGCCCTGCATACACAGCAAAAGAAGGCTGAGCTAAAACTTCCTGCATTAAAGTAATAATTTCATGCACACCTTGCGCTCTATCTGCAAATAAATCGACCAATTCACCGGTCATCGTAATCGCATGATTTAACTCTTGAGTGGGCAGCCTAGCCAGAATTGCAATCAATGCCTTTTCCAGCGTATCTAGCCCCTGCCACAAAGGACACGATTCCTGATACACTGCCAAGACTTTACCTTCTTTATTCAGACAAGCCGCTTTTAAATGCGCGCCGCCTATATCCCAACCTATCATATGATTAGCCATAAAAATCTCTTAATTAATATCAACCAATACAGACTGATTCTTTGTTTTTTTAAAAATAGGTGTTTTATGATCTAACATAGCTAAAACTAATTCAGCTACATTAAGCCCTGTCGCCTCATTGATTCCTGCATAAGAACTCGTTAGGCGTGGATTTATTTCTAAAATCAAGTTTTCGCCTGCTTCAGTTTCTATAAAATCTATGCCTATATAGCCAAATAACTGCGGAATGACTACCGCTATTGATTGACATAATTGTTGGTATTGCTGAAAACTCTCTGTCTGCACATTAACCCTGCAGGCAGATAAAACAAACTGCTGTTGCTCAACTTTCATTTGTTGCTCATTACAACAAATAAAAAATGCCTGCCCTTGATAGAACAAACACGACAAACTCAACACCTTGCCGGAAACATACGGCTGTAAAATATAGCGATGCTCAGGTATTAATCTAGCTATCACTTCTTGCCTGTGCTGCTCTTCCTGTAACAAATACACCTCATCACAACCCACCGAATTATTCGCTTTAAGCACCCATAACCCCGATTCTATAACGACATTAGGATCAAATAAAAAACTAGGAACACAAGCAATCTCCGCTTTTTGCAAGCAATAAAAAATCGCTAATTTATCTTGGCAAAGTTCAATCGCGTCTTGTCCTGATAGGCACATTTGCTTGCCTTGCTTATTAAAAAACTGCGCCCAACAAGCTAAAATACCCTCAGTTTCTGGCGCAATCAGCCAGACAGCGTCGTACGTGCTCGATTTTTCTGACAATAACTGTTGCATATCCATGCCTTCGCTTATTGTCAGGTAACTTATGTCTTCATGATTCGTTTCTGAAGCAAAAGCAACGCGCTCATCCTGTAGAACCAATAATTCCAAACCATTCAATACACGCAAGTCATCCAACAACGCATTGCGCATTAAATAACCTTCCTGCAATAATGATGGTGGCAAGGGCTGGTTCATAAAACCGCCCCCAGTAATAAATTCAAAAACCAACAAACGCATTATGCAAATTATTCCTGTTATTGATATAAAAGCGGGGCAAGCTGTGCTTGCTAAACAAGGAGATAGAAATAACTACCTCCCCTTATCAACGCCTCTATGTGATTCCAGTCAAGTAGAGGATGTTATCAATGCTTACTTGCAACTCTACCCGTTTACTCACATGTATATTGCTGACCTTGATGCTTTAATGGGCCTAGGAAATAATCAAGACTTAATTAATGCCTTGTTTATTCGCTACCCGCAGTTAAAATTTATGATTGATTCTGGCTCACTTAAAAAGTGCTATAACCCGACAAACAGTAAACAACTGACGCCCATTATTGGTACAGAATCTATTAGCCAAAAAAGTTTAGCTAAAAAACAGCAACTGACACCCGACTTTATCTTATCTTTAGATTTTAACTCCGAGCATACAATAATGGGCGATGCGATTTTGTATGAGTCACCCGCTTTATGGCCTAAAGAACTTATTATTATGACCTTAGGTTTAGTTGGAAAAAACAACGGGCCGGATTTAGAAAAACTACATTATTATTGTAATACCTACCCTCAGCATAACTTTATTGCTGCAGGTGGTGTTCGACATCATGAAGATTTACTGCACTTAAAAAAATTAGGAATTCAACAAGTTTTAATTGCTAGTGCATTACATAATAAAATACTAACGGCACAGAGTATTGAACAATTCCACAAGCATGTATAATTTCCTCGTTACCGAGGAATAGCGCACAAAACTACTTTATAAAAAATGTACAATAAACCACTAAAAACCGACACCGTGAATTTATTGCCTCTTAAGAACTCATGACAGAAGATAGCATCACTTTATATGACAAGTCTTATACATGCGCTAATATACAAACAGAAGCGGATGAATATATACGCTTAGAAGCGGCCAATCAGGGCTTCGCACTAAGAATATTAGTTAATGATAAATCCGCCCTAGTTCGCTCGACTGTTGCTCGGATAAAATACGGTCACGAACAACTTGCTAAAGATGAAAGCTGGAAAGTCAGAGCAACTGTTGCTAAACATTGCCAACCCCTAATATTAAAAAGTTTAATTAACGATGAGAATCATTTTGTCCGCTATATTATTGTTAAACGCGGCTTTTTTCTCAAGTATTTTACCAGTGATATTGATGAAGAAATTGCCGCACTAGCAAAGTACCAATTAACCATAAAAGAGCAACTACCGAGCTAAACTGCGCTCTACTCTCAGTAAATCTTCCTGCGTATCAACTCCAGCCGCCGGCGCTTCAGCAACCTTAGCCACTAATATCTTTTCACCTTCCCAGAGAATTCTTAACTGCTCTAGCATTTCAACGCGCTCTAAAGCCGACGCATCCCACTGCACATAGCGCTGTAAAAAACTAACCCGGTAGGCATACATACCTATATGCCTAAAATAAGTATCACTCTTAACCAAGCCAATTTGCTGTTGCTTAAAATCCTCTCTATCCCAAGGAATAGCAGCGCGGCTAAAATAAAGCGCATAATTGAGTTTATCTAAAACAACTTTAACCGCATTCGGGTTAAATATCTCCTCAGACTCCACTATCTCAGCAGCTAAAGTAGCTATCCCGGCAATAGTCTGCGCAGCTAAAGACTGCGCAGCAAGCGAAATATATTCAGCAGGGATCAAGGGTTCATCACCTTGCAAATTAACAATAATGTCGTCCTGATGCCATTGAAAAATCTCGGTGACTTCTGCTAAACGCTCAGTACCACTCTCATGAATAGTACGGGTCATAACTGCATCAAAGCCATAGTCATTAACAGCATCTAAGATTCTGCGGTCATCTGTTGCCACAACGATTTGCTCTGCGCCCGCTTCTTTAGCTCTATCACAGACATGGAAAATCATAGGTTTTCCTGCAATCATTAATAATGGCTTGCCAGGCAGCCTAGATGATCCATATCGAGCAGGAATAACGACTTTAAATGTACTGGTCATTTTAATTGTTCAGTTTCTTCACTTGTTAAAGCTCTTGCTTCATCTTCCAACATAACCGGTATATCGTCACGCACAGGAAATGCCAAACGATCTGCTTTACAAATTAACTCTTGCGCTGCTTTATCGTAGATTAAAGAACTCTTGCAAATTGGGCAGGCCAAAATATCTAACAACTTACTATCCATTAAACTCTCTCATTAATTTTATTAAACGTTTATTTTACTCTATATTCTAAATTTTTCATGAATCTCTACGCAAATTTGTAATTTTATTAGCACTCCTAGTTATTGAGTGCTAAAATCGAGACAAGTAAATTTTGGGAGTAATCATGTCTAATTCATTAGCCTTACCTATTACATTAACAGCTGGGAACTTTGACTCTTATCTAAATGTTGTTGGTCAAACTAATAAATTAAATGCAGAAGAAGAGCGCGAACTCGCTATTCGCTTTAGAGACCACGAAGACCTCGAAGCAGCTAAACAACTAGTTCTGGCGAATCTACGTTTTGTAGCCCATGTAGCACGCGGCTATAATGGTTACGGCTTACCTATGAACGATATCGTTCAAGAAGGCAATATAGGCCTTATGAAAGCCGTCAAACGCTTCAATCCAGACCTAGGTATACGCTTAGTCTCTTTTGCTGTGCATTGGATTCGCGCGGAAATCCATGAATACGTGATAAAAAACTGGCGCATTGTGAAAATTGCGACCACAAAATCACAACGTAAACTATTTTTCAATTTACGTAAATCTAAGAAAAATCTAGGCTGGCTTTCTAAAGATGAAGCCGAAGCAATTGCACAAAACCTCAATGTAGACCTTAAAACAGTTTACGAAATGGAAACTCGCCTTGACGGCAAAGATATGGCTTTTGACTTACCCGAGGCTGACTCAGGCGAAGAATCTTATAGCTCTCCCGTTTCCTATTTAGAGCAGCATAATACTGATCCTGCTTTGTTACTGGAGAATTCCGATTGGACGAGTCATAAAGAGACACTATTGAGTAATGCACTACAGGGTTTAGATGAGCGTAGCCAAGATATTGTTGCCAGTCGTTGGCTAACAGAAAACAAGCTAACCTTACATGAACTAGCAGAACGCTATAATGTATCAGCAGAACGCATTAGACAGCTAGAAAAAAATGCCATGAAAAAACTAAAGGGCGCAGTTAGCATCCTCGCCTAACGACTGCAACTTAAACAAAAAAATCCCCTTATTTACAATGTAAATAAGGGGATTTTTTATACAGGCTGCTTTTATAATAAATGGTACCACTTTGTATTTGCAAGGTAACGCCCAACGTTTCTATCAAATTCGTTGGACGCAATACTCTTAGCGCTGACTATTTATAACTTAACAATCATACCAACTTATCAATAATTGCTTGCGCCTCTTGCTTTTGAGCATCAGTACCTTTTTCTAGTACCTCTTGAGCAATATCCTTAGCAGCATCTGCATCACCCATATCTATATAAGCTTTAGCTAGGTCTATTTTTGTTTCAAATTCATCCATATCAGTCAAATCTGAAACCATTAAGTTGTCCTCATCGAGCATATCAGTTTTTTCTGCAACAGGAGCATCAGAAATGTCATCGAAATCAAAATCAAAGTCAAAATCATTACTTTCAGGCTTTGCGACGTCAACAGACCCAGCCTCCTCCACAGTATCAATCGACTTTTCTGCTTTGTCGGCTACATCGCTTAAAGGCGAACTATCCGAAGAAAAATCAAATTCATCTAGGTTAACATCTTCCATGTCATCATCAAGCACTAAAGATTTGCTAGAGCCCGTAGCATCAGCCTGATCAAAATCAAATGTTTCCAAGTCTTGAGGAACATTTAGCTCAGGGGCTTTTTTAGTATCAGAACTAACGGTATCAAATGAACTTAAATCGAAATCAACACTTTCAATATCATCGTCTGATTTAACTGCAGTAGGCTCTTGTTTATCCTCATCATCCATCAAAGAAAAAGAGCTTAAATCGAAATCAATCTCCGAGTTATCAGAAGCCTCTGTTTCTGCATTCAAAGATACGGCCGTTTGCTCTTTATTAGCTACCACAACCGGCTTGTCTGGCTCACTAATAGTCGGCAATTCATTTACAATAGTAAAGTCATCATCTACATCAAACTTAGATTCTCTCTGCTCGGCAGAAAATAGATCAGAACCAGGAACAAGCTCACCACCCATTTCTGACACTTTACCCCAAAAAGCCGCGTCGCTATTTTTACCTTCAGCGACTAACTCTGTTGAAAACTCGGCAAACGCATCGCTATTTTCACTAGCATAAAAAATCTCTAAAAGCTTAAGCTTGTAGTCATCTTTATCAGGGAAATCTTTAATTGCTTGACGCATTAATTCTTCTGCTTGCTGATATCGGCCATAAGCAAGATAAACATCAGCTTCTGAACTAGGGTCAACTTCTGCCTGGTCTGACTCAAATACATCAAAATCACTCGGTGTGAATTCACTTAAAAATGAACTTTCCCCGACCGTTCCGACATCATAAGAAGGCGTCTCATCAAATACTGGTACGGACAACTCCTCCTCAACAGTAGGCAGTATAATTTCACTTGAAGAAGCAAACATACTGTTATCGTCAATCTCTTCTTCTGCTTGACGTCTACGCCATAATAACAAAGCCAAGCCAACCAACACTAAACCACCTAAACCAAAACCCAAATAAGAATAGTTAAAACCTGAAGACTCACTCTCCTCAGTTACACTAACTACTGGCGGCGCTACAGCAGGCTTATTAACTACCGGCAAAGGTGTTTGTTTAGGAGATTCAGTAACAACATTTTTCTCAGGCGTTACAGTAGGTATAGTAACAGGGCTTTCTGTCACCAAACTTTCCTCAACTAAAGACTGATCAGTAACATTTACATCTGTTACGTTCAAACCTTCTTGCTCTTTATACTGAGATTCAGGAACAATTTGTGCGTTTTGTATAGCAGCAAGTTGCTGATCTTTAATCGCCAGCATTTCTTGCATAATCACAAATTGCTTTTCTAAATTTGCTAGACGTTCTTGTAATTCCTGATTTTCAGTTTTTAAACCAAGCGTATCAATATCAGAGGCATCTGCAGATAAAGCATCAGAACCTATAAGTTCTTCTGTAGGCGGAACTAGGGTTAACTGATTGCTGCTTTTAGTATCTTCACTGGCTAACTGAGCTTCGGGCTCAGCAATTGCCTTGCCTTCCCAAACAGCCATTTGATTATAGAATTCAGTATTTGCTTGTTTTTTAGATAAGCGAACAATCTCAGATTTCTCTGGGATCTTTAAGCTTTTTCCAGCCATCAGTGCATTCACATTCTTCTTATAAAACGCACGAGGGTTAGCCTTATATAAAGCCATCATCATTTGCTCTACAGAGACATCATTGTGCGTATTAACTTTTTCAGCAACCCTCCACAAAGAGTCACTTCGATTAGTCGGGCCATATTCACCCTCTACCGCTAGACTACTAAAGTCATTTTGCACGACGGCATTTGTATTTACCGTACTTACAGTAGGTTGCGTAGTAGAAATTGCCGGCGCTTCAATCGCACTTTGCAGATAAACAACAGGCGGATCAACTAAAACAGTAAACTCTTTAAAAATATCACCTTTAGGCCAGCTAACTTCAACCAAGAAATCAAGGAAAGGCTCTTGCACAGCCTCATGAGAGGTTACTTTAATAACAACTTGCCCATTTGCTTTTAGGATAGGTTCAAACTTAACCTTTGATAAAAAAGAACTCCAAGCAATACCTGCCTGATCAAATTTATCCGGTGAAGCCAAAGAAATCTTTACATCAGCAAGCTCTTCACCTGCCGATAACGATAGGGCTATTTCAGCATTAAGCTTTTGATTTAACGCGGAATGTAACTTTATATCACCTACACCCAACGAGTGTGCGGACATTGGCGCTAACAAAGTCATAGCCGCTAAAGTTTTAGTCAAATTATGCACTACACCCTCCTTCCCACAAGTTTTCCACAATAGCTTTCCTAAATACAGTCAAATATATCTCTATAGCTTAGACTAGATGTAATTTTTTACTAGCTCTTCTGCAATTTGCACACTATTTAAAGCAGCCCCTTTACGAACATTATCAGCAACAACCCATAAATCGATGCCTTTTTCATGAGAAATATCTTCTCTAATACGCCCAACAAAAACATCATCATTACCTGAAGACTCAGTAACCGCTGTAGGATAACCACCATCTACGCGCTCATCCATGACCGTAATGCCTGATGTAGCTGCTAATAAGTCACGCACCTTTTCAACACTAATTTTTTCACGTGTCTCGATATGGATCGCCTCTGAATGACCAAAGAAAACAGGGACACGTACCGCAGTAGGATTGACCTGAATACTATCATCACCCATGATTTTTTTAGTCTCCCATACCATTTTCATTTCTTCCTTGGTATAGCCGTTTTCCATAAACACATCAATTTGCGGCAAGACATTAAATGCAATTTGCTTAGGGTAAACTTTTGTTTGTATTGGCTTACCATTTAACAACTGTGAAGTCTGACTAACAACCTCTTCTATACCTTCTTTACCAGAACCTGAAACAGCCTGATAAGTACACACATTAATACGAGTTATCCCAACTGCGTCATGTATGGGCTTTAATGCGACCAACATTTGAATAGTCGAACAGTTTGGATTAGCAATAATACCTCGCACTGTATGCTGAGCAATCGCTTCGGGATTAACCTCAGGGACCACTAAAGGAATATCATCGTCATAGCGAAACTGCGAGGTGTTATCTATCACTACACAGCCAGCTGCTGCAGCAATAGGTCCATATTTTTCTGAAAGTGATGCCCCTGCGGAAAACAAACCAATATTCGCTTTAGAAAAATCAAATGTTGCTAAATCTTCAACCTTAAGACTTCCACCGTTAAAAGGAATACGCTTTCCCACTGAGCGTTCACTTGCTAAAGCATACACTCTATCTACTGGAAATTTTCTTTCTTCTAGAATAGAAATCATCGCTTCGCCAACCGCACCTGTCGCACCAACGATCGCTACATTATATTTTTTAGTCATTGTTTATGCTCTCGCTTTTAAGGCATTAACTACGGCATCACCCATTTCTGACGTGCTCACTTTTTGCATACCATCTGAATAAATATCCGCAGTACGCACATTTGAATCTAAAGCATCATTCACTGCTTGCTCAATACGATCTGCTGCCACTGACTGATCAAAGGTATAACGCAACATCATTGCTACCGATAAAATAGTTGCTAAAGGATTAGCAATGCCTTTACCTGCAATATCAGGCGCAGAACCATGAATCGGCTCATACATACCTTTACCATTAACATCTAAAGATGCTGATGGCAACATACCGATTGAACCCGTTAGCATTGAAGCTGTATCCGATAAAATATCACCAAACATATTCGTCGTCACCATAACATCAAACTGTTTTGGCGCACGCACTAATTGCATAGAAGCATTATCAACATACATATGGCTTAATTCAACGTCAGGATAGTCTTTAGCGACTTCTTCCATAACTTCACGCCATAATTCAGTACACTCAAGCACATTCGCCTTATCTACTGAACACAAACGCTTATCACGCTTCTGCGCAATTTTAAACGCTGAATGAGCAATACGGCGAATCTCTGATTCACTGTAGACTAAGGTATTGAAACCTTGTCTTTCGCCATTTTCCAAAACTCTAACACCACGTGGTTGACCGAAATAAATCCCACCCGTCAACTCACGTACAATCATTAAATCTAAACCAGCAACGACTTCGGACTTTAAAGTAGAAGCATCTGCTAATTGTGGGTATAAAATGGCTGGGCGCAAATTAGAAAATAATTCCAGCTCAGAACGCAAACCCAAAAGACCTTTTTCAGGACGTACCGCGATATCTAAAGATTCCCATTTGTAACCACCAACCGCACCCAATAAAACAGCATCAGCTTGTTTAACTAAATTTAAGGTTGCCTCTGGAAAAGGTGAACCCGCCTCATCATAAGCTGCGCCACCAATTAATCCCTGCTCAAATTCCAAATCCAAGCCCATATCCGCATTTAAGTAATCTAATACTTTAATTGCTTCAGCTACAATTTCAGGACCTATACCATCGCCGGGTAATACTGCAATTTTCTGTGTCATTAACGTCTAAACCTTTTTACTAATCTAAATTATTTATTATTTTACAAACAACCAAGGCGCGCGTTTTGCCCGCTCTGCTTCATAAGCTTTAATTTTATCCGCTTGCAATAAAGACAAAGCGATATCATCTAAGCCATTATATAAACGATATTTTCTCGACTCATCAATACCAAAGGCAATCACTTGGCCCTTCGGCGTAATAATTGTTTGCGTTTCTAGGTCAATAGTTAATTGATACCCAGCAGTTACTTCTTTAAATAAGCCATCAATCACTTCTGCCGACAAAGCAATAGGTAGAATGCCATTTTTAAAGCAGTTATTATAAAAAATATCTGCAAAACTAGGCGCAATAATGGCGCGAAAACCATAATCTTCCAATGCCCAAGGCGCATGCTCTCTTGAAGAACCACAACCAAAATTCTCACGAGTCAATAGAATTCCAGAGCCTTGGTAATCAGGGTTGTTGAGTACGAAATCTTTTTTCAATGGACGGTTAGTACAATCCATTTCCGGCTCACCAATATCCTGGTAACGCCATTCATCAAATAAGTACGGTCCAAAACCTGCGCGACGAATTGATTTTAAGAATTGCTTAGGGATAATTGCATCAGTATCGACATTAGCTCGATCTAAAGGCGCAACTGTTGCAGTAATTTTTTGAAATGCTTGCATGATAGTCTCCTTATGCCCACTCTCTAATATCAACAAAATGTCCCGCAATAGCCGCAGCAGCAGCCATTTCTGGGCTAACTAAATGCGTACGACCACCATAACCTTGACGCCCTTCAAAATTACGATTCGAAGTCGAAGCACAACGTTCACCTGCTTCTAATTTATCCGCATTCATTGCTAAACACATGGAGCAACCAGGCTCACGCCATTCAAAACCTGCAGCAATAAATATCTTATCCAAACCTTCTTGTTCCGCTTGCTGCTTAACCAAGCCAGAGCCAGGAACCACTAAAGCTAATTTAACATTAGCCGCAATTTTTTTTCCTTCAACCATAACGGCTGCGGCACGCATATCTTCGATTCTGGAGTTAGTACAAGAACCAATAAAGACTTTATCAATTTGAATGTCAGTAATGGCTTGTCCTGCTTTTAAGCCCATATAGTCTAAAGCATTTTGCATACTCTGCTGCTTTACAGCATCAAACACATCGACTGGGTTTGGCACTTCCGCATCGACCGGAACGACCATTTCAGGTGACGTACCCCACGTCACTTGTGGCTTAATCGTTGCAGCATCTATTTCAACCACTTTATCGAATGCAGCATCCTGATCTGAATGCAGATTTTGCCATGCTCTTTCGGCCATAAACCAATGCTCGCCTTTAGGTGAATAAGGACGATCACGATAATAGTCTATGGTAATTTCATCAACAGCAATTAAACCCGCTCTTGCACCTGCTTCAATCGCCATATTACAGACGGTCATACGGCCTTCCATCGATAAATCAGTAATCGCAGAACCCGCAAATTCGATAGCATAGCCGTTACCGCCAGCCGTACCAATTTCACCAATAATAGCCAATACGATATCTTTAGCCGTTACGCCAGCGCCCACTTGACCATTTACTTTAATTAAAAAGTTTTTCGATTTCTTCTGAGTTAAACATTGAGTCGCCAACGCATGTTCGACTTCTGAAGTACCGATACCAAAAGCCAGCGCACCAGACGCCCCATGAGTAGAGGTATGTGAATCTCCACAAACAACAGTCATACCCGGCAAAGTTGCACCTTGCTCAGGACCAACTACATGCACAATACCTTGCCTTAAATCTGACATATCAAATTCAGTGATCCCAAATTCAGCGCAGTTTTTATCCAGCGTTTCCACTTGCAAACGAGAGACAGGGTCAGCAATACCGACACTTCTATCTGTTGTTGGAACATTATGATCTGCAACAGCAAGATTACGGTCAGTACGCCAAGGTGCTCTACCTGCAAGACGCAAACCTTCAAAAGCTTGCGGTGAAGTCACTTCATGAATCAATTGTCTATCTATATAGATTAACGATGACCCATCCTCTTCTGTATGGACAACATGATCATCCCAAAGTTTGTCATATAAAGTTTTTGCTGAC
>JAUVAA010000114.1 GCA_030591965.1 bacterium | reverse complement strand
TCAGGATTAATTGTTTTGTAGGAAATTCAATTATATCCAATACCTAGTTAAAGCTTAACTTTAATTCACTCTAATTCCTTATTATTCAAATACTTGATTCGCCACTGGTAGCGGCATTGCTGGCTGATCTCTTGATTTCGCAAAAAGTAGGAAAGGCATCTTTTAATGGCTAATATTTAAGTTTACGTGGGCTAGTTTTTCTGTTATTGGTGACAACTGAGTTTTGAGTTAGTCTTTATTTGGTGATTTTTTACTTTGGCAGTAGGGCTCATAAGAAAGGTTAAAGGAAATACTTGCTGTATTTAAAGAGACTCATCAGTTTTATAGATTCTATCGTTAACAATGCAAAGGTCATGTTCTTGGCTACATTTTAAGAGGATTTTTATTATGACTACAACAACTATTTATTTCTCAACCAACCGAAAACCCAATAAATCTAAACCAACTGACTTTGGTAAGGGCTTTTCTCGAACAGGCTTAGGCGATATGCGCTTTGGCCAGGCTAGTGTTACTAATGGTAAGATTGATAGCAAAAGTATTAAAGTCTTGCCAGATGATCCAGAACAGGGCTCTGAGGCATTGTTTGGTGAATTAAGAAAATCAATGAAAACCGAGCAAAAAGATACATTGATTTTTATTCATGGCTTTAACGTAACTTTTAAAGAAGCAGTAGCATCGGCGGCCAAAATGGGCGATTGTTATGCGCGCTTATCTGGAAATAACTATAGACCAAATATTTTTGTCTTTTCATGGCCGTCGGATGGCATGATGACTTCTTATCGCAATGATCGTAGTGATGCTGAAGCAACGGGTTATGCTTTTGCTCGGGGTTTAATGAAACTTGCCGTATTTTTACACGAAGGTAAACCGAATAAAGTTTGCAATCAGAAAATTCATTTAATTGCTCATAGTATGGGTAATTACGTATTACGCTATGCTTTACAACAAGCTGCGAAAATCGCTAATGGACAATCGTTATCACGTATTTTTGATGAGATTATTTTGACAGCTGCGGATGAAGATAGTGACGCTTTTGAATTTGATTATAAGTTAGCGAGATTGCCTGATTTAGGACAACGTATTACGGTTTATTTTAATAGCGGCGACTTAGCGTTAGTAGTGTCTGATTTTACTAAAGGCAATTCCGATCGCTTGGGTCATGATGGGCCTAATAAGCCACATGAGGTGTCGGCAAAAGTAGTGTTAGTTGATGCAAGCTCGGTTGTTTGGGGGATTAGTGAACATTCTTATCATCAAGATAGTGATGCCGTTGCTAGAGACATTGTGTCCGTTTTACAAGGTGAAAGTTCCGAAAAAATCGAGCAACGTGATTACGTCCCTCACGCGAATAAATTTAAATTATTTTAGTTTTAAAACAGCAGCGTGAATAATAAACAAAGCATAATAATTTAAGGAGAAAGTGTTTATGAATGGTAAAACACAAGGTACTGGACCTGTTATAGCTGGTCGTACGATTAACGAAAGTGATATTGTTATGTTATTGGTCGGTCTTAATATGAAAGATCGATATGTTATGCCACCAGAAAACATGGGTAATCGAAAACCTAGTGATGCTTCCGGTGGCATTATGCAGAGAGATGCATTTAAAGCAGTGGGACTTAATCCTAATAAGTCTGTACGAGATCAGTTAGGTGGGCCTAATGGTTATGATTATACCTTGCATGCCAGCAAGTCAGATGCTCGATCTTTTTATCTGGAACTTGAGCCAGAACAAACTGGACAGAAGGATATTTGGTATAAATTTACCGGTAAACCGGGAGTTGAACTGAGAAGTGCGCCAGATATTTCTGATGAACAAATTGTGCGTACTCAGCAAGGCGCGGAAACCGTTGCTCGATTAACTGAAGCACTTAAAATATATAATATTCCTCCTAGTCATTTGCAATTGGCTTTAAATACAGGGGATCGTTCAGCCATTGGTGCAGATATGGCGCGGATTAATGATGCTGGACAATTACCTCAGTTTTCTGCCGATGCTGTGAACGCGTCTCTTCCAGTCACTCAGAACCAGGATGGTTCAGTAGCGACGAACGAGCAAATTGAAATGAATAAAGTGCGTAATGAAGTCATGGCAGATAATTTACATGCAACTATTTTAAGTGAATTATTGCTGCACCAGAAAGCGAGAACCAAAGATGGGCAATTTTATAAAACGCCTGATCGAATTGCCCATGAAGTTAACGATAAGTTATTGCAGTTAAATACTTTACGGGTATCTTTGGGTGTTAAACAACAAGAGCCACTTTATTACAGTGTTGATAAGCAGATAGAGTTATTTAATCTTGGTCAACCTTACTCAAGAAATGATATCGTCCGGTATGAAGTATTAACAAAATTTGCTGATCTGGTTACACCTGAATCGGCTTTTTCTAAACCTGCATTTTCTTGGGGTAATAGCGCAGAATTCTTGCCTAGCGGAGATCAGGCTTTTAAGGAGCGTTTAGCTGATATTGATAAGTTAATTAATCAAGCGCAAGCCGGTAAGCTGGTTATTTATGATTATACGATTTGGAAGCATTATGCGAATAAGCCGGTTGATAGTCATCAGTTAGGGTCAAAACTAGAGCGTAAATTGTTTGAACTGGCTAATGCTGGTGCCAAAATTCATATAACAGTTGATCGATCGGTAGCTTTTCGTGATCCTAGTGTGCTGATGGTGAATCCTGATAGCTACGAAGTGCTTGGTGGCTTACTGGCTGCATTAGCAGGGCATGAAAATGTCACTTTATGTTTTTTCAATAATGATGAGCGGGGTACTCCAGGTGACTCCAATCATTCTAAATCGGCTATAGCCAACGGATATAGTGCAAAGGCAAGTGCCATTGTTGGTGGACGTAATATACACGGCGATTATTTTTATGGCTGGATGGATGCTGAGTTTAAAATTCAAGGAGCATTGGCTCAATCAATACAACGTGCAGAAGATGATATGTGGAACCAGCAAGCGCGTATGCATAATAAACCTGAGCTGATTCGCAGTAATCCTTCGTATGAAGACAGCGGTAAATTTGGCGATATTATAGGTTTAGCCACTCATGAAATGCCAGGGCCAACTTCGTCATTTAACGGCTTAATAGGTGTACTATGTGGGCTAGAAATCTCAGGCTATACATTCACTTTGATTCAGGCTTATGTTTTGCCGCCGATTCCCGGCGCTAAACTTGATCCTACTTTGGAGGCCATAAAGCGGGCAGTGAAGGATGGCATGATTGTTAATATCGTCACTAATTCACCGCAGACTATTGATGTACCCCAAATTAGCGGTGCAATTGTTAAGTATGCTGCGCATTTGTTGGATGAGGTAAATGGTATGCCTGATGCAACAGGTGTTTTACGTATCTTTATGAAACAGAAATGGGATGGAGATGGCGGCGGTACTTTGCATGCAAAAGTTGCTTATGATGATAAATGGTATGTCAGTGATACCAGTAATAATTTACATGCCAACGGTTTTTTACAGCATGAAAGTCAACGTTATTATTTGGACCATACATTAAATGAATCTGTACGTACTTGGGGGAAAGCATTAATGGATAGATCAGATATGTACACTTCATCGTTGAAATTGAAAGAAATGGCAGCAGCAATTGATACGGAAAATGCTGCTAACCCTATGCTGAATGCGTTAATGAATCTTTTTCCATATCAGCTCTAACCAAAAAAGGGTTGAAATATATAATGAATCTGCGTTCCTAGTTGAGTTTTATTTTTTGTTATAAAGAGGAGAGTTATGAAAAATATACGTTTATTAACGATTCTATTGGCAATAATACTTTTTATGAGCTCGAATGCATCTTCAGCTGAAGAAAGCGTGCAATTATTTATGGCTGATGGGCAGCTAAAGTCTCATCCAATACGTGTATTTATTACCAAGGATATAGCTGATTCAGTATCACCCAAGTTAATGTTGAAAGGGAGTCATGCTATTAGTAAAAAAAATGCTGCTGAAGACTTGCTTATCAAGCCTTTGCTGATTGCTAGAAAACAAGAAAGTGAGCAAGTTGTTAATGAAAATAAGGTTATCTTGACAGGAACCTTATTATTGTTTGATCTTAGTCATTATCCTATTCCTAGTTACAAAACAGCAATGCGCTTAACACCAACATTAATATGGGGAGAAGAAGGTCAATACGTTGCAATTGGTGCGCATGAAATATATTTGGTAAACCCTGTTCCTGCTTTTATTTGGCCTTTTGCCATGGTTATATTTTTGGTTCTTATTATTATAGGTATGGCTAGGCATGGGAAGCGGCGTTCCATTCAATTTATCTGTAATAAAGAGGGTAATTTATCCCTTGCCCGAACTCAAGTGGCTTTATGGACAATAGTGATAGGTGGCATGATTACCGCTTATGGCTTGATGAGACTTGATGTTCCTGAGATTCCTTTGTCTTTAGTTGCACTTATGGGGCTTTCTTTGGTTACTGGCGGTATAAGCTACACACAGTCAGTAAAGAAAAAGAATATTGAAAGTGTTGCCTTTAAAAATGAACTTCCTGCTTCGGTTGCTGATCATCAAATAAGTATTGCAGATTTGGTGATAGTACCTAATGAAGAAGGCAAAGCTGTTTTATCTCTTGCTCGAGCACAGATGGTATTTTGGACTGTATTAACATTATTTCTTTTTATTGTGAAAAGTATTCTTGATGGCAATTTATGGGCAGTTCCTTGGGAGTTAGTTGCACTTATGGGGCTGAGTCAAGTGGGTTATTTAGCGCCTAAAATCCCTTTGAAGTCTTGAGTGTATGAATATTAGCTAGCTTTGAACAAAGCTCTTTTTTTGATTATGAACTTTTAACGATTTAGGAGAATAGCTATGGCTATTAATTTTAATCAAGTACCCAAGTATATTCGGCGTGAAATTGATCCACCTGAGCAGGCAATAGAGCAGGGTAAGCGTGGTAATCACGTTAAACAAATTCAGGAGTGGTTAAACTTTCATCGTTGTCGTACTGGGGTTGATGCAGATTTTGGGCCAGCGACTCGTGACTGCGTTAAAGATTTTCAGAATAAGAGCAACTTGCCATCGACAGGCAAGGTGGATATAACGACTTGGCTTGCATTAGTCAAACCCATGACAGATGCACTACTTGAGCCCGTTAATATTTCAACAATGAATGCAGCAGAGGCGGTACTCGCTGTTGCTAATCAGCATGTTAATCAGAATCCTTTTGAAATCGGTGGAGCAAATTGTGGCCCGTGGGTTAGGCTGTATTGTGAAGGATACGATGGGGCGCAGTGGGCTTGGTGTGCTGGATTTGTAACTTTTATTATGCACCAAGCTTATTTTTATCGTGATCAAAAAGCACCGATTAAAGGTTCAGTCTCTTGTGACACTTTAGCTGCGCAGGCAATCGCAGCGGGATTGTTTGTTAATGAGTCTGATATTACTACGGAACGCGTTAAATGGGATAGCTTGGGTGAGTGTGGACTTTTTCTTCGTAGAAGAACCACAACGGACTGGACACATACAGGTTTTTTTCATGGCGGTACTGGATCTGTACGTGAATTGGTTTTTTCTACGATCGAAGGTAATACTAATGATGAAGGCAGTCGCGAAGGCTTTGAAGCCTGTAGACGCAAACGCAGTGTGAATAAAGGAGATTATGATTTTATCAAGTTTGAATAAACCCTTATTCTGCACTCAGTTAAAAATTATTTTTCTGGGTATTTGTGCATTAACTAACTATGCTTATGCGCAGGCAGTTATAGAGCCTAAGCGGGGGACAGCTTTGCGTAAGGATTTGCTGGATACTGTGCGAGTAAAGGTAGAGCGGGACGTAAAAAGTAACGTGTTGTTTAAAGTTGAAACACTTAGAACAGATGGTCATTGGGCTTTTTTAAGTGCAGTGCCTGTGACAGCAAGTTTGGCTAAAATTGATTATACAAAGACAAAATTTGCTCAACAATATGAGCAAAGCATGTTTGATAATGTAGTCACAGTGTTACTTAAAAAGAATAATGTAAGGTGGCAGGTTATTGAATATTCAATAGGTGCAACGGATGCTGATTTTGTTGGTTGGCCATTAAAATACGGAGTACCTAAAGAAGTTTTAATGGCTGAATAACAAATGTTTTTTTGGTTTTTTTAAAAATTAGCTTAATAAATTAACTAACTCCGCTTCATCTAAAATAGTAATGCCTAGCTCTTGAGCCTTAGTTAATTTAGATCCTGCTGCTTCCCCGGCGACCACATAGTCAGTTTTTTTCGACACACTTCCCGATACTTTTGCACCGAGTGCTTGCAAGGCTTGTTTGGCTTCATTTCTATCCATTTGCGTTAAAGTGCCGGTTAAGACGAAAATTTTCCCTTCGAGAGGTTGCGCTTGTTGTTCTTTGGCTTTTATTTCAGGCCAGTGTATACCAGTATCTAAGAGCGCTTGTAATACCTCTTGATTATGTTTTTGACGGAAAAATGCAACGATATGTTGAGCGACAATATCTCCGACATCATCTACTTTAAGTAAATCTTCTATGTTTGCGTGTTTCAACGCTTCGAGATTTAAAAAATAGTTGGCCAGATTTCTGGCTGTTGCTTCACCGACTTCACGGATACCGAGAGAAAGTAAAAATTTGGGTAATGTAGTGTTTTTGCACTGAGTAATGGCAGCAATTAGCTTGTTAGCTTTTTTGTCTGCCATGCGCTCTAAGGGAATTAATTGTTCAGCTGTTAAATTGAATAAATCAGCGGGGTTATGAATTAGATTTTCATCAACTAATTGCTCTACTACTTTTTCACCTAAGCCATCGATATTCATAGCTTTACGTGAGGCAAAATATTTTATCGCTTCTTTGCGTTGCGCGGCACAATACAAGCCGCCGGTACAGCGTGCAATGGCTTCATCTTCAATACGTTCTATTTCTGAATCACAGACTGGGCAAGTCGTTGGGAATATAATTTCTCGATTTTTTTCTTGTGCGTCAGGTAAGGCTCTGACAATTTGAGGAATTACATCAGCCGCTCTTCTGATAACGACTGTATTGCCAATTTTTAGGTTTAAGCGCTTTATTTCATCGGCATTATGCAGGCTGGCGCGACTGACGGTGACGCCACCGACAAATGCTGGCTGTAAAATAGCGACAGGGGTAATTGCTCCGGTTCTGCCTACTTGAAACTCGACATCGAGTAAACGGGTTTGCTCTTCTTGTGCTGGGAATTTATGCGCAGTCGCCCAACGTGGTGAGCGCGCAATAAATCCCAGTTGTTCTTGCAGTGCAATATCGTCAACTTTATACACAATCCCGTCAATTTCGTAGGGCAATATTGGGCGTTTTTGTAAAAGTTGAGTGTAGGCCTCGAAACAGCCTAGCGCGCCTGTTTCGAGAGTTACTTCCTCAGTGAGTGGTAAGCCCCAGGCTTTAAGTTGTTGTAAGCGTTGATAGTGACTGTTGGCTAAGGAGCCATTTTCTATAATGCCTAGGCCATAGCTATAAAAAGCCAGCGGCCTTTGTGCGGTGATATTGGAGTCTAATTGACGTAAACTGCCAGCCGCCGCATTACGTGGATTAACAAAGCTTTTGGCTTCGTTAGCAATAGCGTGTTGATTAAAGGCGTGAAATTCAGCAATCGGCATCACTACTTCGCCGCGTACTTCCAAGCGTTCAGGGATATTGTCGCCTTTGAGTATGTGTGGAATGTTTTTTATGGTTTTAACATTATAAGTAACATCTTCGCCTACCGCGCCATCGCCACGAGTGGCGGCTCGAATTAGTTTACCTTGTTCGTATAAGAGGCTAATAGCGAGGCCGTCGAGCTTAGGTTCTACGCAAAAAGAGAGTACTTGCGTATTTTTTAGTTGTTTTTGAATACGCTCAACAAATTCTGCTAATTCTTCTTCTGAATAAACATTGCCCAAGGATAGCATGGGTAATTCATGAGCTACTTTGCTGAAATTGTCGAGTACAGGGCCGCCGACTGATAGGCTAGGTGAGTCGGGCGAGGTATATTCAGGGTATTTTTCCTCTAATTCACGCAGTGTTTTAATTTGTCGATCGTATTCCGCATCAGTGACAGTTGGCGCATCTAAAGTGTAGTAATTGAGGTTATGCGTCTGGATTTCTTGGCGTAATGCAGATATTTTTTGAGCGATGGACTGATTCATTTGATAAATAGTTGCGTTTTTTTTTCAGAAACTGCTAACCTTAGGCCTATTGATTTTAATTGTTGAGAAAATATCTTGGAAGAAGACTTAACAACCGATTTAGTGGTTTTGCAGAGCCATTTAGAGGGTATGCTAGATCGTGTTCACTCTAATAGTAACACGTTGCGACGTTTTCAAATGTTTGAAAGGGGCTTGCTTGACCTTAATTCCTTAGCGGAAATGGTTGAATATGTTTTAAATGCACAAGATTTTTTTGATCTCGATTATATTGGTTTTTGCTTGATAGATGCAAAGGATGAGCTGAAAAAGTTTTTACAAGAAGATGGTTTTGAATTAAAGGAAAATCCACAACTGATTTTTTTTAATGATAATGAAGTTTTGCAGGTAGCTTTTGGTGGATCGAATAGCCCTTATTTGGGGAAATTTAAAAGCCTTAAGTGTGCTAGTTTTTTTGCTGTAGATGAACAGCCGTCGAGTGTAGCAGTTATTCCCTTGGTGCGTCGTGGTCAATGTTTGGGCGCATTAAGCATGGGGAGTTTGACCACTGATCGCTTTACCGACACTATGGCGACAGATTTTATTGAGCATATGACTTCTGTGGTAGGTGTTTGTCTGGAAAATCATTTGAATTATGAAATGATGAAACGGACTAGTCTGATTGATACCTTAACTGGGGTAAATAATCGACGTTTTCTTGAGCAAAGATTAGGCGAAGAGATCGATCGTGTACAGCGCAGTTCTGAACCATTATCTTGTTTCTTTCTGGATGTGGATTTCTTTAAGAAAGTGAATGATACATACGGACATCAAGCAGGGGATCAAGTTCTCGTTGCTGTGGCAAATGTAATACGTGAGCAACTACGTAATAATGATGTCTTGGCGCGCTATGGCGGTGAGGAATTTGTAGCTTTATTGGCTAATATTGATGAAGCGATGGCAGTTGATATTGCTGAAAGAATTAGAAAAAAAATTAAATCATTAGCCATAGAGGCTCAAAATGAAGTCATTTCAGTGACCATTTCTATTGGTAGCGTAACTTACAAGCCTGCTAAGAGATCTCATTTAAGTTCGACTGAAATAGGAGTTGACTTAATTCATCAAGCTGATGAAGCTTTATATAAGGCAAAAAATAGCGGGAGGGATAAGGTCGTTTCTGCAGGGATTATGTCGGATCACTTGGCTTTGGCTAATTTATTTAAATAGATGTGGGCGCAGTTGAGATAACTCCAGCCTACGATTGAAAATCATAGTTTATGAAAACTCTCGTTATTCCCGAAGTTTTTTATCGGGAATCTAAATATCTTTAATAGATTCCTGCTAAAGCTTGTGCCCACGCTTGACTGGGTAGCATGCAGGAAAGACGAATACGAAAATAGTATTCACTAAAAATTGCACATTTTAAAGTGGATGGGTTTATATAAGTACCTAATAAAAATTAATTTAACATTTTTGTAGGATGGGTAGAAAGCAGCACCCGTCTTTTTGGGTGCGTAGTGAAACCCATCAATATCATACAAATGATGGGTTTCACAAAAAGACGCTCTA
>JAUVAA010000022.1 GCA_030591965.1 bacterium | reverse complement strand
ATACCTTTACGTAACATAATACGTTGCCCATAACGCAGATTTTTATGGCCATGAACAATGGCATAAATGCCTTTTTCACGTAACATTTTATTGCCTTGCTTAGTCATTGGCATATCAATATCGCGGTATTTAGTGCGTATGGTATTGGCTAAAGGGCCGTAGTAAAAATCGAAAATTTCATCATGTAAGTGCTTTTTGAATTGCTGGTTAAGGTGTTTAACTCCTTTTTCACAAATCATATGGGCAATATGGTCGTCTATGCCTGCATGTACATATAAAAATGAGCCTTTGTGTAGAGCTAAGCGCATTTTCTTAAAATACCAATGAAACTCACCTTCTTTATCTAAAAATAACTCTTGCCATTTTATCGCTGCTGCATAAGCAATGCGTAAATCTAGGCCTGCTTTATGCAAATCCTGTTCAAATTCATTAATTTTTTCACGTAAACGTTTTATTTCCTTTTTAATGATTTTTTCTGACAAAATACCTTTTGCCTCTTTAGGAAAGGTATCAAACCAGTCTTCCGAAGGGTATAAGCGTTGACGGCACTCCTGTTCATTGGGGATATGTTTTAGAGCGTGTTTACCTTGTAAATATTCTTGCTGAATTTCTTTTAAGAATGGAATTGCTTTAGCGCCCATACGAATAAAGAAATGTTCGCTTCTAGGGTCTTTATTTAAGTTAACCGCATGTATGCCTAATTTCACACGAATATCATGATTGCCTGCGAGGATATGAACTTTTGCGCCGCTATCGATTAATAAACGGATGCAGCGCAGTAGCCTTAAATTACTCGGCCCTTTATCAAAACAGTCACCGCCAATAACGAAATGAGCTTTACGGCCTGCATGAGTTAACTTAAATTGCCGGTCATAAGCGCCAGTCTTTTTGATACCGCCAGAGGCAATAAGGGAGGCAATAAAGGCATCAGCATCCGCATGTAAATCAGAAAAGAAAAAAACGGGTGATTTAGGCCATATCCATGGGTTTTCGTGCAGGGTTTGCTGCAATTGTTCAACCAGTCCAACGGGGCTACTAAGGTCTTTTCCTGATGAATGCACTTTGCCTAAGGGCCAGTTTTGGGTTTTTTTAGGAAGCAGGGTGTTAATCCATTTTTGGCCTTTGTACGAGGGTAATTTAAGTGTATTAAACATAAGTTTTAATCCGTAAATTGATTGTGTGCACTTCTAACTTTCCAAGCACCTGCGATATGCTTCCAGCTATTTTCTGCTTGATATTCAATAAAAATGGGTTGGCAATGAAACATGCTCAATTGCGCAATTTGCTCATACTGCAATACACCTAAATGATAGGCGGCATGGCGAAAAGCAGCACCATGACCGACAAATATTTTGATTTGATCAGCCTGGTTTTGTTGTTGCAATACCTGCATTTCTGTTTGCAATAAATTAGCTACGCGCTGACCTGCATCGAGTAAAGACTCAGCTCCTTGAAACGGCAAGCAAAAATGACTATCGGATTTCCAGCCTTTAGGTAAATTTGAATATCGGGGGTCTTGTTGAACTATATCAGTAATCTGTTGAATTGATAAATTAGCCGCACTACCCACACCACGCTCTGCTAAACCAGTATATTCTTGCACCGAATATTTCGTACTATTTAAGCTTTGGGCTAGGATATTTGCTGTCTGCCATGCACGTAATAATCTTGATGAAGCAATGACAGGATTAACTTGGCAATTAAGCTGTGCGCATTGTTCTTCTATTAAGCCAGCAAGCGCACTGGCTTGAGCAATCCCTTTTTTCGTTAAAGGAAAAGGTTGATGCGCACTGGGTGTATCGGCCAATTGCTGATAGTCACCATGCCTAATTAAAGCCGCAATTACTTTTGCCATTATGCTTTTTTGCTGCTTAGATTTTCAGCTAACGTTGCAAACATAGTTTGTAGCGATTTTTGTTTAACCACTGAGCTGGCTTTTTTGATAGATAACCATTGACGACTGCGGTGATTTTCTTCCCATTCGTGATCATCAACTATCTCCGTTACAGCCATAGGATAAACCTGCACAGTGCATGTGCCGCCCCATTTTTCATGTAAATAGTGACCAATCATGTGTTCACTGATAATACCGCGAACACCGGCTTCTTCCCAAGCCTCAATAGCCGCTGATGCGGGTGCAGTATAACCAGGTTCAATAATGCCTTTAGGGATACCCCAATGATTATTGCCGCTAGAGGAAATGATTAAAATCTGTAGTTCGCCTTTTTCAATGCGATAAGGAATTGCGGCAGATTGAGAATAGTAATAAGTGGGTCTTTTACGTTGTTCTAGCCCTGTTAAGCCATTAAAAATAAATTTTTTCGGTAGTGTGGCTGGGCGGGTGATTGACTCAACGGTGGCACAGCCCTCATTTAACAAGCTCCAATGTTCAGGCATGGTTAAAATAGCTAAGGTGGCCGTGGGTAAGAGCTTACCATCTTCAGGTTTTTGTAATTCACCCTGATGTAAGTTTTCGATTAAGCTTTCTAAACTGGGGTTATGACCAATTAATAAAACGCGTGCTGCGGATTCTGGGCAATCGCCGAGTACACTTTTTAAATCAGTTAATCCTGCTTCATAAATACGAGCATCATAGTGTACATGCTTAGCTGTTAAGCCTGTTGCTTTAGCAAGTTTTTCTGCTGTGTTCTTGGCTCGTTCTGCGGGAGAGCTAATAATAAAATCTGGGATTAAGTCTTGTTGTTTTAACCAAGCTCCCATGCGCTGAGCATCGCGTTTGCCGCGATTTTTAAGCGGTCTCCCAAGGTCACTGGCACCAATACTCCAATCAGATTTACCATGTCGTAATACCAGTAATTGCCTGCTCATTATTTTGCCTCTACACTAATGTTTTGCTGAAAATAGGATTGCAGTGCTGCAAAGTCAACTTTACCACTGACCTCATAAACACTGACTTTAGATAAAATGCTTAGGTAGTTTTGTTCGTTTAATGCTGCATTTTGAGTTAAAAAATTCCCCGTTTTATCTTGGTAAAAAGGCCCTGAAGATTTCATAATCGGAGCTAATAAATCTCGCCGTTTATTGAGATCAATCTTAGTGACTTGGCAATCTTCTTCACTGCCATGCTGCCAATTTAATATTATAAAAGCCTGTAAAGGCTTAGCTCCAGCAATACGGTCCTCACCATAAATACTTTCAATATCGACATCGTATTTTTGCTCTAAATCCCAAAGTTGTTGCTGCGGTAATTCAAGTAATTGTTCGCGGCTCTTTTCAGATATTAATCCTTGTAGGCGTGGGTTAGTCACAATAGTGCCAGGGTTAATGCGGGGTAATTTAGCAATACCTTCGGCTTCTACGCCATTTTCATCGCGAATAAATAAACGGTCATTACTTAAGAAATTGATATTCTCATTATCCATTAAGCGCAGCATAAAAGTAGATTTACCCCCGCCTGAAAAAGCAGCGATAGCGTAGGACTTATTGTTATAAACAACAGCAGCTGCATGACAAATCAACCAATTATGTTGCTGTAGCCAATTCATGTGTTGATTATTAATAAAGTTAATTACTTGGTTAGGGTTTGCTAAACAAGGCCCAGCTGCAACTCTGTGAGTTTCACTTTGTAAAAATACCATGCCGGTACGAAATTTACGAATTAAGCGAGCACCTTCAATATCGTAAAAAACATCTTTTCTGCCTTTTTTACCAGCTTCCCGCGGCCAATCCTGAAATGGGCAAGCTAAAACTGGATCTGGGCAATCAATGGCAATGACGCTCATATCTGCTGTGGTCGGGGCAATACTAATATGCCGGAAATAGTGTGCGAGTTCATCAAGCAAAGGGGAGGAGTTACTTTGCAATTGAATAACACAGTCGCCACATTGGAGAAATAATGCTCGTTCCAATAGAGTATAGTTTTGTATTAATTCAGCACTGATAGCTTGTAGTGAGGTGTTCGATGTAATCACGTGTTTATTGGTTTTGTTAAGTAGTCGTTCAAAAATATGTGAACAAAAAGTAGATTCGAATTTACAAACCCAGTGAGATTTTAATGCGATTTTTAGCAATGGCGGACTAAAGTCCGCTCTACCGTTTTTAGGTGTTTATGCATTCTTTAGTATATTTTGGGCTAGTATTGTTGGTTCTACTAAAGTTGGCTTAGCGCTATTTAATTTTGCTAGAACATGCTCGACATAAAGTGTTGCAACATCTAGGTTTAAACCTTCTTTTCCGCCTCGAAAGCCACCAAAGGCAGAGACTTCAAAAACAATGGCAGCGTTTTCTGTTTCTGCGACATCCACCGTGGTGTAAGTCATGCCAAATAAGTCTTGCGCTTTTGTCGCCATGGCAATAATTTCACCCGATGGTTCAGCTGATGCATAGCTTCCACCACTATTAATCGTGGTATTCCATGCGTCTTTTTTACCGACTCGGGCATAAGCGCCTAAATAGCGACCACCGAGAAACATTAAGCCCATATCTCGCCCACCTAATGCAATTTTTTGCTGGATATACATCATTTCGTTATCCACTTTAAAGGCTTCGACTGCTTTGCGTACTTTATCTTTGCCATCTTTTTTACTAATCACATACATGCCGCGCGCTTTAGTTGAATAGAGCGGTTTGAAAATAGCTTCACCGTATAATTCAACTGTTTCAATGGCGGTTGCGATATCTTCAGTAATTATGGTTTTAGGCATGGGGATACCTGCATTACGTAAAGTCACCGTACAGCTCAGTCGATCAATTAAGCGTAATATTTTTTCAGGGTTGCTAAAAATTTTAACCCCTGCATTTTCTGCAATACGTAATAACTCTAAACGATCTAAACTATTAGGTGAATATTGGCCGCCTATTTTTTTAATAATAATGGCATCTAATTCACATAAATTATGTTCTTGGTAATTAAGCGTAGTAGTTTCTAAGTCTAAAGAAACATGATCCATATCGATAACTAAACGAAAACCTGTTTTTGTCTCGATTGCATCAGCTAATGTTTCAGTGGACCATTTGCCGGGTAAGCCGACAACGCCTATTTTCAAATTATCCAACAAAAATCTCCTTAATGGGGACGCGGTAATCCGCTCTGCGTTTAGTACTTAAATTGAGTACTTGTTCTATTAATAATCGGGAACGGTAAAACATAGCTTTAGCCAAAGTTTTATCCAAGGTGAAGCGAGTAGAGCTGGCCAAAGAGCGTGCTAAGCCTAAAGCTAGCCGAAGTTCAAAAGTATCATCTTTATTTTGCCGTGCAAATTCGGCGGCAAATTGATAGATCGCAAGATTAACTTGTAATACGCGTTGTCTATGCGTTTGATTGAGCGCTTTTAAGCGATAATTCGAGACCATAAATACGGAAATATCCTGGACATAATCCATATAGCCAGAGCGATGTAAGTCGATAAAGTTAATTTTATTCTGTTGTGGATCGTAAATAATATTATCGGTATTAAAGTCGCCGTGTATATAGACTGAAAAAGGTGCAGACAGTGTTTTCTCTAGTTTATATGCTTGTTGTAGTAACTCAGAAAATGAAGGAATATTAATGCCTGCAATATGCGAGTGCTGTTGTTGAAAGCTGGGGTGAATTGCATAAACATCTGGCATGCGCTTTTGTAATTGCTGTATATACTGAGCATTGACAGTCTTTTTATTTTTGGTTTTTTGCCAAATATCAGAGAGCTTAAGGCTTAGCTGTTTTAATGATTTCTTTTGTAATTTGTCAGAGCCTTGTAAGAGTATATTTTCAAAGGTGTTTCCAGCTAAATGCTCGATCAATAGGGCGGCTGACTGTCCTTTTTTCTGGTAAGACAATATTCTGGGCGCAATGCCGGGGTATATCTCATGCCAGCGTTCAACGCTTTGACATTCTTCTTTGAGCTTTTGTTTTTTACCTTCTTTGAAAATGGCAATAATATCTTCTTTATTAGCTTCACTGACACCTGAAATAGCACTGCCAGATCGGGTTTCGGCTATGGTATCTAAGACTAAGTTTTTGCTGGCACCATTTTGCAAATGATCAACGCAGCGGGATAGAGAATGGTAGCGATCTACGTTAATGGTTTGCCCTATATGTCTCGATAAAGTTGCATTACAAATTTTTAATAAAGCATCACCCATAGATTTAATGCTTTTTAATACAAAGAGAGCAGCAATAAGATCATCGGTATGTTTTTTTGTTTTAAGTGCTTTGCTGTATTGGTTAATGAGTTGTTCGCAGTGAGTACTCAATTTTTGTTGAATATCTGCAATCTTAAGTGCTTGCTGCGTGTTGTTATCTTGATTGGCACGCTCAATTAGGCTAATTCCTAAAGCGACGCGGTCAAGTAATTTTTCGTATTCATTACCAAATTCATAATCATTACCGAGCAAATCAGTCACATGATGGGTGCAGTCTAAGCATAGCTCGGCAATACGCTCTAGGTTGTTAGTGATGCTATTAATCGCACGAAAGCCAACAGCCGCACTTTCATTGTCACCTGCTTTAAGGCGCTGTTGGTAACTGTCATTATGTAGACGTATTTTTAGATTATGAATATAGCCAATGCGATCAAAACTACCGTTAATAGCACTGGCGCCCGCATTGGCAATATAATTTTGCAAATTGGCTATTTGTGTACCGACTTCAACAATAAGAAAGCACAGGTTGTTACTCTGACTTTTTGCTAATTGAATGCTCAATGGTGCTTTCCTAGAGAGGTTTTTGGGGGTTTCACTTTAAGGCGGGTGTTAATCATATTTGTAGGGCGGACTTCAGTCCGCTTTGTAGGTTGGGTTAGATTTTTTTGCGGAGCTAAAAAAACGTAACCCAACATCTTTAAAGGTTTCATAACATATTCGGTTACGTTATCTGTAATAGCACTAGATAATCTAAGTCCGCCCTACTGCTTATGCGGGCTTTTATAGTCAATGCTTATTTGATAGCATCCAATATTTCTTGCCACAGAGTTTGATAAGCTTCGGTAGACCGACTTTTATTAGTATAGCCACCTAAAGGCATGCGTTCCAAGCCCATACGTTCAATATCGCTAGCATAGGGGATGGCAGTTTGTAGTATGTCAGGGTATTTTTCTGACAATGTTGCCATAATTTCTTTATGCATATTTTTACGGCGATCAGCCATAGAGAAAAAAGGAATTACCTGCAAATCCTTGAGCTTACTTTCTTTTATAAACCTCTTTAATTGCTCTAAAGTCCGTAGCGATAAAGTTGTTGGAATAATCGGCGATAATAAGATGTCCGATGTTTCAAAAATAGCTTCCGATAAAAGGGAAATATTAGGCGGACAATCGAGAAAAACAAAATCGTAAGAGTCGCTGAGTGGGTGCAGTAATTTTTTAAGTCGCTGAGTGGGTTTTTTACGCGCATCAAGGACTAAATCTAAATTTCTAAAGGAAAAATCAGCGGGTAGTAAATCAAGATTTTCAAAATCAGTAGCTTTAATGAGGTCATCTAACTCACGGTCACCTGCAATAAGTTCTTTGCTACCGCCTTTTATTTTAGGCTTTACTCTAAAATAATAACTACTTGCACCTTGTGGGTCTAAATCCCAGACTAGTGTTCGATAGCCACTTTGCGCGGCAAGGTAAGCTAAGTTGACCGCGGTTGAAGTTTTGCCTACGCCGCCTTTAATATTGTATGTTGCAATGATTTTCATGATTTTTTTACCTCAGCTTGAGGTGCGAATAAAGTTTTAAAGGCAGTTTTATTTTGCTCTTGCTTAAAAAGTGCATACTGCTTGGTGAAATCATGACGAGCTGCATTACGCATGGTGTCTAAGTATTGCACTAAAACACCCATGGCTAAGAAGGTACTAGATTCGACTTTATTGGCCATCATTTCTTCGCTAAATTTCTTTAAGCTGTTTTCTTGTACTTCATAGTCTTGGAAATCACCTAATGCTGATTGAAACCCTTTTAAGGCTTTAATAAGTGCTTTAATTTCATCAGTTGGGTAAAGGCTTTGGAAAAATTCCATTAAATAACGTAACTTTTTACAGGTTTTTCTTAGGTCATGTAATGATTCAGCAGGAGAGAATTCGGTAATCTCATTAGCTTCTTTAATCAGGCGTTTATACACTTTCCAAATACGTTGGTCAGCTAATTCTTTAACCGTTAAATTCGCTGCACTACTACAGCCTTTTTTAGGTAAAGGCTCTTTTAAATACTGCTCCCATGCCAGCAGTTGTTTTATGTAGCTTGGACTTTTAAGGTGATTGGCTAATTCACTTTGCGCTTGTTTTTGCTTTTGTTTAAGAAAGGCATAGAGAGGCGCTATATCATCTTGTAAAGATTCAGGTAATGCGGATTTATACTGTTTATAGTTCAGCAGGTAAACATCTAAGTCGCGTGTGGCACCGGTAATTTGTCCAAGCCAAGCGAAAAAACCAGCATGTTTGGCGACTACTGGGTCAGGAAATACATTTTTTATTTGGCTTAAGCCGGCGCGTGTACGTCTGACTGCAACACGGTAATCATGTAAAAATTCAGTATCTGTATCAGCAATAGTACCGGCTTCGTTGGTTTTTATTGCTTTAAGTAAGTCGTGATAAATGACTTTGCTGGCTTTGTCGGAGCGTAGTTCTGGGTCAAGTTTTATCGCTAATTTAGAGCTATAGTCTTTTGCTTTACGCCCTTGTAGTTTAAGTGCACTATTTAAGATGGAGCTTTGCGTTGGCGCTAATTCTAGAGATTTTTCTAGTAGTAGGCTGACTCGACCCACTGCTTTTTCATAGCCTTTTAGCGGCTGCAAACTAATGCGACTACCTAGGTCTTCGTATTCTTCAAGTTTAATACGGACGATGGTTTTTTGGTCTTTATTTAAGACATTTATTTGGTAGATCTGATGCGGTAAGTGACAAAGTGGCAATAAGGCACGCATTTCTAGTAAAGAACCTAGCTTAGTTTTTAGTCGACCTTCTTGAAATTGATTGCTAAAGCTAGGCACATCTTGCTGGTTTTCTAGGGCAAGACATTCACCATTGTTTCTGTCTATTAAGCTGATATGCGATGCTGTTTTAGATTGATTTAACTCGCAAAGTATATCTGCATTGTAAAGGCGCCAGTCAAAGCTATCGTAAAAGGTTTTGATTGCGTATTGTTCTGAGGCGATTTGAAAATCAATCTTTTTACTTAACTTACTTAAAAATTTTTCCGCTGCCATATGTTCGGGCAACTCAAAGTATAAAGGGTGTGCTGTCATTTGAATTTTCGTGGTTAAGTTGAAAATAGAAGTCCATTACTTGCCTATAAATTAACGTTATTTATGCACTTAGGACTTTAATAATGGCTAAAAGCTATGTTTGTTTATGGCTGTTCAAGGTAATCTTTGTATGATCACATCAGACTTAATTTGGCATTTTAGCATGACAAATCGTAAAGAATTATGACAATCAGTAAATAATTTTATCTGACTGTGTAATGTACTTATTTATTGGATTATTCTGAGTAGCTTCTCATCATTAAAGGGTACAAGCAGTTTTTTCAGCTCGTCATCCTATGCTATTAGCAGGAATCTATGTTTAACGTGAATTCCCGATAAAACTTGTGCCCACGCTTGACTGGGTAGACTTCGGGAATGACGATATTTTTATGTATTTGCCCGTGAATAATGAGAAGTTACTATTCTGGAAGGTAAGTGATTAAAAATTATACTTTTTCGCTAAAAGAAGGTTTGCGCCGATCGGAAGAGACGCGACGATTTATAAGCTGTTTCTTACGTCTAGATGTACGGCGAGTAGGTCGTTTGCGTCTTTCTGTATTGACTTCGGGCTGTTGCTCTTCTTCATCAGTGATATTGGCATAGCGTTTTACTTTAGCTGGTTTAGCGATGGGGCTGACTACGGGGATATAAATATAGGGGATTTCAATCATAGCTTTAAACCTTTTATGTTTATAAATGAGTTATCGGCAAAGAAGGACAAATATTTAATACTAAAATAGTAGGTTATTCAATAAAATGAGTAATGACTTTACAAAAAACGATAAGTATATTATAAAAGACTTATATTTATTTGCTAGGTCAGGAGTTTACTATGAAAAATGAAGTTAATTTACAGCGTCGTAAAATGTTAAAACTTGCGGGTGTTAGTGCAGCTGCTTTAGCTACATTTCCTGGCCTACTTAATGCAAAAATGATGAAGGTTGGTAGTCATGCATCACCTGATTTTCACCCAGATGTGGAGATTAGTCTGCAAGGAAAGGTTAAGAATGTCTCTATTTTTCAAGGACCAGAAACGCGCGTCTGGAAAGTGATGGGTAAAGTATTAAAAGGTGATAAAAGCGCTATTAGCAATGATGAAGAAAGCTACCTTGCGCCCACTATCCGTTTACATAAAGGCCAGAAAGTTCGTATTTATTTAAAAAATGACCTGCCTTCAGCAACGATATTACATTGGCATGGATTACATGTACCATCCAAAATGGATGGTAACCCCATGTATGCTATCGATAATGGTGAAACTTTTGTCTATGAGTTTGAAATACTCAATAGAGCAGGTACCTATTGGTATCATGCACATACGCATAGTTTAACGGCTAAACATGTTTACTCAGGGCTAGCAGGATTTTTTATTGTCAGTGATGATGAGGAGCAGGCACTTAAATTGCCGAGTGGTGAATTTGATGTGCCATTGGTTATTCAAGACCGTACTTTTGATAGGCAAAATCAGCTTAAGTATGGTGGTGGCATGATGATGAAGATGCATGGTTTTTTAGGCGATCAAATTCTGGTTAATGGTACGCCTGAGTTTGAATTGCCCGTTGCAACGCGTGCTTATCGTATGCGCTTATTAAATGGCTCTAACTCGCGTATTTATAAGTTGGCTTGGGATGATGGTACGCCGATTAAAGTTATTGCTACAGATGGTGGTTTATTAGAGCATGCTGAAACGCTTCCGTATTTAACCTTAGCACCCGCAGAACGAAGAGAAATTTGGGTTGACTTTAGCGGTAAGAAAGTTGGCACTGAATTGACTTTGCGCAGTTTAGAGTTTTCTTCGGGTGGAATGGGCATGATGGGAGGAATGGGTGGTGGCATGGGAATGCGCGGTGGTCGTGGTGGCGGCGGCGGTATGATGGGTGGCATGGGAGGAGGCCAAGCACATGCTGGTGAAGATTTTTCTGTGCTTAAAGTGCGGGTTAGTAAAAAAGTATCCAGTCATGATGTCTTACCCAAGCGATTGAGCAAAATAACGCCTTTACGCTTATCTGATGCTGTTAACCCTGAATCACCAAGGCGTATTACTTTATCTATGCGTCATATGTCTGCCTTGTTAAATGGTCGTTCTTATAAAATGAATGATATTAGGGAGGATGAGATTATTCCTGTTAATACCTTGCAGTTAATGGAATTTGATAATGGCTTTCATCGTGGTATGGGCGGCATGGGTGGAATGGGAATGCCGCATCCTATGCATTTACATGGCGAGCAATTTCAAGTTGTTAAACGGGAAGTTAGAAATAAATCCGGAAAAGGCTACACTTCAGTTGCTGAAGGATTTTTAGATAATGGGTGGAAAGATACCGTCTTAGTAATGCCTGGTGAAAAAGTAACTATTTTAAAGCCATTTAATGACTTTACCGGCCTATTTATGTATCACTGCCATAACTTAGAGCATGAAGATATGGGGATGATGCGTGACCTTTTAGTGAAGTAACAAAAGTATACGTTAATAATGCTTTATTGATCGCTTGTCCTTGATAAGCGGTCAATAATGAAATACCAAACAAGGAGCGAGAATGTCAAAAAGCACACAGATTAATATTAAAGGGATGAGCTGTGGTGGTTGTGAATCGGTTATTGAAGAAGCATTAACTGAAGTTATAGGTGTTATCGAGGTAAAGGCTGATTATTCTGCGGCTAAATGTTCTGTAGACTATGATGAAAACAGGGTCAGTCTTGAGGATATTTATCAAGTTATTGAAGGAAAAGGCTATCAAGTTGAGTTAACGCCAACTGATAAAGGCTCGTTTTTGGTGAAACTCAGCTTGTCCTTATTAGCTTTAATCGCTATTGTTTTATTAATGGTTTTCTCACGAAAACTATGGCACCAGTTTAGTGTGCCTGAGATCAGTTCACAATTAAGCTACGGTATGATTTTTGTGGTTGGTTTAATTACCGGCTTACATTGTATTGGTATGTGTGGCAGTTTTGTCATTAGTTATACCGTGAAAGATGCAGAGCAAGGGCAAAAACCTTATTTATCGCACGTCCTATACGGGGTAGGTAAGACCTTATCTTATGCAATGTTTGGCGCTATTTTTGGGTTTCTTGGTTCAATTATTAGTATTACCCCGTTTATTAGCGGTATGAGTATTTTACTTGCGGGCACATTTTTAATTTTATTCGGTCTGAATATGTTGAATGTGTTTGCTGTGCTAAGACGGGTACGATTTAAACAGCCAGAAGCGATGATGCGTTACGCGATGAAAAAAAGGCGTAATGCACGTAGCCCTTTTTTTATTGGCTTTTTTTCAGGATTTCTTTTAGGTTGCGGCCCATTACAAGCGATGTATATTATGGCGGCTGGTAATGCTGACCCCATTGAAGGGGCTAAATTTCTAGCTATATTTGGCTTAGGAACGTTACCTGCGCTATTGAGCTTTGGTATGGCGGCGCATTTGCTGTCAGAGAAAATGACCCATCGTTTTCTGCAAGCATCAGGCATCATTCTGGTTGTTATGGGCACAATGATGCTCAATAAAGGCTTAATGAAAACTCAATCAGGCTATGATTTTCAATCAATAAGCACGAGTATAAGTCAAAAAATGATTAACGAATAATCGAGCTTAATTGGAGATTTTTGCCACTTTAAGAGCATAAGCCCCGACAAGTTTTGGGGCTTATGCTTTTTTTGTTCATATTCTAGTTGGTTTTACCCGTGATAAAAGACTTTAAAAATTTGTTCAAATTTTTCATGTGTTGTATCAATAATCGCGCTTATCTCATCAATCGACACATCTAGGTTATTTGGCTCTAAGTTACTCCAGTCTTGGTCTATTCGACTATAAGTGTCTGCGACACGAATGATAGAGGCTATTTTATGGTAAGCGTCAGTGTTATCAGGATATGCGTGTAACCTTATAGATTCGGTGATCAGCTCAGGAAGGTTCCATAACTTGGTTAGTGCTGCACCCGCTTGAAAGTGATCGAAGCCAATAATATCAGTTTCGATAGCTATTTCATCAAGTACCGCTTGAGATTCTTGTGCTTGCAGTGATAAATAGGAACTTCTCGCTAGCTCAGGAATACGTAGAAAAAACACTAATTGGCCAATATTGTGTACGATTCCACAGAGAAAAGCAGAATCTGCGAATTCATTCCCCAAATGCTTGTCGAGCTCTTGTGCTATCAGTGCGCAACGTAAGCTTCTCGCCCAGAAATCATTCATACTCATCATATCGCTAGGTAATGCAGAGAATTTATCCATGATGATAGTACTTAGGATGATACTGCGTAGTTCTTTGATACCTATCAGAGTTATTGCTCTACTAATTGAAACAATTTGTGCGGGAAAGCCATAAAAAGCACTGTTGACTATTTTGAGTAGCTTTAATGACAGAGCCGCATCTTGCTCAATAATAAACGCTGCATCAGCTAATGACTTATTCGGATCTTCAGAGACTCGCTGTAGCTCAAAGTACACGTTCGGTGGAGATGCGAGTTGAACATCACCTCGAAATAGGTCAGCAATGGTTAAATCGTTATGTAGAGTGATGGGCATAAGGCAAATCTCTTAAGAAGAGGATGGTGATAGTTTAGCAAAATTAAAGGCTAAATTGAATTTTTGCCCGTATGGATTAGGCGACTGTAATTTATTTTGTATAAATATTCCTAATCATTTTGCTCATACTTACGTCTAATTGCCTCATCTCGGGCGTCGTCGATTTCGCGCATGATACTTTTGACGTTGGCTTTTTTATTGCTTGCTTGAAAAACGCCGGTCAGTTTTGTATCAGGGCTTAGTTTGCCGGTTTGATAAATTTTCCAGATTTCTTTGGCATACTGAGTATTTAGCAGTTCAGAGGCAAAACGACCAAAATAGGCAGCTAGGTTATTAACATCTCGTTCTAGCATTTTAGCGGCATTATTATTTGCCGCGGCATCAACAGCTTGGGGTAAATCAATAATAACGGGGCCGTGTTCATCAATCAGTATATTGAATTCAGATAAATCACCGTGAACGAGCCCAGCACACAGCATTCTAACCACTTCTGTAATTAAGAGCCCATGATATTCAAGTGCTTGTTCTTGATTCAAAACAAGGTCATTAAGCCTAGGTGCGGCCGCTCCATGTTCATCAGTCACTAGCTCCATAAGCAATACGCCTTCGACAAAGTTGTGTGGCTTTGGTACGCGCACGCCTGCTGCTGCAAGGCGGTATAACGCATCGACTTCAGCATTTTGCCAAACTTCTTCTTGTTGCTTACGCCCAAACTGGGATTTTTTTTCCATCGCGCGTGCTTGTCGGCTATTACGTACCTTACGACCTTCTTGATACAAAGCTTGTTTATGAAAGCCGCGCTTATTGGCCGCTTTATACACTTTGGCGCAGCGAATTTCACCTTCAGACAGCACGACATAAACAGCGGCTTCTTTGCCGCTTTTAAGTGGGTGAATGACTTCATCAATAAATCCATCGGCTATCAGTGCTTCAAGGCTTTTTGGGGGTTTCATGGCCATTTTTTTATTACCTATTTTGAAAAACGCGAGGGGGATTCAGCTTACTCACTTAGGAGCAGGTATAACACACTTCGTCATTTGTAGGTTCGAGTAAGATAGGATCTTACTTTATTGTCGCGTGTAGGGCGGACTTCAGTCCGCTTTTATAGCGATCATGGCGCACTAAAGTACGCCCTACCGTTATTTTGTCCCGTATAAAATACTGAGCTATATCACGACGCACGCGACATATATTTACCCGTCGTAGTATTGATTTTTATAATTTCGCCGATCTCTAAGTATTCAGGTACTTGAACTTCTAATCCCGTAGGTAAAACCGCCGCTTTAGTTCTTGCTGTTGCCGAAGAGCCCTTAATGCCTGGGGCTGTTTCTATGATCTCTAAATTGACCGAAGCAGGAAGTTCAATCCCTAAAATATTATCTTCCATAATGAGCGCAGTAATTCCCTCTAAGCCTTCAGTGATATATTCTTTTTGGCCTTCAAGGTCATCGTCATTTAAGTTGTACTGGCTGTAATCTTCCATATTCATAAACACATAGCTTTCGCCATCATTGTAAGAATATTGGACTTTTACTTGAATGCAGTCTGCTTCTTTTAGAAAATCGTCCCCTTTATAGACTTCATCTAATTTTTGGCCCGTTTTTAAATTGGTATAACGCACTTTGTAGGCTGTTCCTGCTCCACGTGAAGAAGGGCTGCGGGCTTCAAGTTGTTTTATGGCATGCGGGACATCATTAATATCAATGATCATTCCGCGTTTTAAGTCTGTCGCTTTAGGCATGTTTTATTCCTGATTGTGTGAAATGCCGGCCTTGTACCGGCATCTCCTGAGTTGTTTAGTTAGCAGTTTGTTCTTTAATGAAAGCAACAATCTCATCTAATGGAATATCGCGGTTTTCACTATCGGTGCGCGCACGATATTCGACGCTCTTGCTGTCTAAACCACGATCACCTAAGACAATGCGATGTGGAATACCGATTAATTCCATATCAGAGAACATGAAACCTGCACGGACTTTACGGTCATCAAATAAGACATCAACCCCCGCATCTAATAAATCTTGATACAGTTGATTGGCGGCAACACGTAAACGCTCTGACTTATGCATATTCATCGGGCATAAGGCGACTGTAAATGGCGCTAGCTTAGCCGACCAAATAATGCCGTTATCATCATGGCTTTGCTCTACTGCCGCAGCGACAACACGAGAAATCCCGATACCATAACAGCCCATGGTCATAACTTCGCTTTTACCGCCTTCGTTAATCACTGTCGCATTCATCGCAGAGCTGTATTTAGTGCCTAGCTGGAAAATATGGCCAACTTCAATACCACGAACTATATTTAATACGCCTTTGCCATCTGGACTAGGATCGCCAGCTACAACTGAACGCAAATCAGCAACTTCAGTAGGAAGTGCTAAATCTCTTTCCCAATTAACGCCGGTATAATGTTTACCTTCTTGATTCGCACCACATACAAAATCAGACAAAATGGTAACGCTACGATCAGCGATAGTACGAATGCTTAGACCAATAGGGCCTATTGAGCCAGGCTTACATTGACAAGCAGTAGTCACTTCTTCATCGCTGGCAAATTCTAAAGGCGCTAGCACGCCGTCAATTTTTTCAGCTTTGATGTCATTAAGTTCGTGGTCGCCTCTTAATAGCAAGGCAACTAAACTACCTTCCTCTTCGCCTTTAACTATCAGCGTTTTAAGGCACTGCTCAGCAGAAATATTTAAGAATTGAGTCAGCTCTTCGATACTATGTTGATTTGGCGTGTCAATCAGTGTTAAATCTTGTGTTGCTGCGCCTCGTGAAGCGGTTGGCATAAGTGCTTCTGCTTTTTCAACGTTGGCTGCGTAACTGCTTTCTGTAGAAACGGCAATGGCATCTTCGCCAGTATCGGCCAGAACATGAAATTCGTGCGATATAGCTCCACCAATTGAACCGGAATCAGCGATGACTGCACGAAAGTCTAAACCAAAGCTATTAAAAATAGCATGGTAAGCCGTGTGCATCACATCATAAGTTTCTTGTAGTGATTCTTGGCTTAAATGAAAGGAGTAAGCATCTTTCATAATAAATTCACGCGAACGCATAATGCCGAAGCGCGGGCGAATTTCATCACGGATTTTAGTTTGTACTTGAAAATAAGTGATCGGTAATTGCTTATAACTTTTTAATTCATTACGTGCTAAATCAGTGACAATTTCTTCAGCAGTAGGGCCTAAACAAAACTCTCTATTATGACGATCCGTTAAGCGGGCTAATTCTGGGCCATACTGTTCCCAACGTCCTGTTTCTTGCCATAATTCAGCAGGCTGTAAAGATGGCATTAATACTTCCAATGCCCCTGATTTTTCCATTTCTTTACGCGTAATCTGCTCAACTTTACGCAATATGCGCAAACCTAAAGGCAACCAAGTATAAAGACCTGAGGCAAGTTTACGAATAAGCCCTGCACGAATCATGAGTTTATGGCTGGCAATTTCTGCGTCAGAAGGTGTTTCTTTAACGGTATTAAGGGGGAATTGTGAGGTACGCATGTATGTTTAGGGTGATGAAATAAAAGAAAACCGCTATTTTACCTAGCCAAGCCCTGTTTAGTCATGTCTTGATTGTAAATATCGCGTATTTTTATTGGAGCTAACGACTGTTTTTTAGTATTTAGCGTGCTGGGTGGGCTTTGTAGGTGAGAGTTTATTCTCACCTATAAAAGTAGGGGGTATTTTTAAACGAAAATCTCCTCAAGGAAATTCTGCATACTTTTCCATGCGCGTTTAGCGGCAACTTCATTATAAAGCATGCCTAAATCGGGAGCACTGGCTTGCGGGTTGGTGAAAGCATGTACGGTATGACCATAGCTATGTAATTGCCAGTCAACTTTTAAATCGGTCATTTCTTGCGTGAAAGCATTGAACTGTTCAGCAGTTACCATAGGATCATCGTGGCCGTGTAAAGCTAATACTTTAGCAACGACAGGTTTTTCAGTGGCGTGATCAGGTGTATTTAATAAGCCATGAAAACTAACCACACCTTGTACCGTTGCCCCCATACGCGCTAAATCTAAAACACAGAGGCCACCAAAACAAAAGCCGATTGCCGCAACTTTGTTGTCATCAACCCAAGGTAATAATTTAACGGCGTATAACGCTGCATGGATACGCTGTTGTAATAGCTTGCGGTCATCCATGAAAGGTTGCATAAGCTGCGCATTTTCTTCTGGAGTAGTGCCTACAGTGCCTTGACCATACATATCTAATGCAAAAGCAACATAACCTAATTCAGCCAGCTCTTTTGCTTTAGTATCAACGAAAGCATCTCGCCCAGACCAAGTATGGCTAATTAATACCGCTGGGCGCCTGTCTGAAAAGCTATCGTCATATGCGAAAAAGCCCTCCAATAAAGTATCGCCGTCTAAATAGTTGATTGTATTAGATACTATTGCCATTTCAACCGCCTATTGATTGCCGAAATTATAAACAACTACTCTATTAACTATAGGTTTAAGTTGATCGTTGAGCATTTTTTTATGTTTATGGCTTTGCATATAGTTTTTAAGCGCTTGTGCATTTTCGAAAGTGACCGTCACCGCAACATCAAAAGTATCATCTACTTTTGGGCGCTTACTTGGGATAACTGCGCTAACATGACGCGACAAAACGCCAGGTAATTGCTCTAATGCACGACTCGCTTTAATAAACTGTTCACGCATTTGTAGATTACCGGGCTCTTTTAACCAGACCACAATCACATGACTGACGCGCTGATCTGCTTGGGCATGTGCAAAGTTGGCGCTAAAAAATGAACCGATAAGTAATAAACTAATTAATAATTTTTTCATTTATATTTCTCCTGATGTTCTTAATGAGGCTAAAAATCCGGTTGAGGCTTCCTCGACTAAATCTAAGACGGTTTCAAAGCCATAAGTCCCACCATAATAAGGGTCAGGGACTTCGCGGGCTTTTACGTGTGGAGCATAATCTAAAAACAACTTCAATTTATGTTGATGCTTTTCAGGGCAAGATTCACGCATAATAGCGAGATTATCTTCATCCATGGCAAGTACATGATCATAATCTTCAAAATCACCCATGATGACTTTACGAGCACGCTGTTTACTTAAATCAATCCCCCGCTCTTTGGCCACTTTTTGTGAACGTAAGTCGGGGGCTTCGTTAGTATGGTAAGCGTGAGTTCCAGCAGAATCTATAGAAAATCTATCATGCAGTTTTTCATCTGACAATAACTTGTTAAATGCACCTTCTGCGCTTGGCGATCGGCAAATATTGCCCATGCAAACAAATAAAACTTTGATCATCTCTTGGTCTCGTAATAATTTAGGTTAGGCTTGGTTTATGGCTATTGTATAACTTTCACCGTTATTTTTTAAAGCTTCGGTAATTGCTTCATCGCTTAATAAACTAATATTATAGGCAGGTTGATAGTGAGGTTTTGAATTATCTTCATAATATACCTTAGACAGTAGTTTGCAGTCGCTTAATTCAGTTAATAGGCTTTTAGAAATTGATATAGGGAGCTGTAAATGCAAGCTAATACTTTCAGTAGAGTAAGGCGGCTCAGTAGTTTTGCTAAATTGTTCAATGATGGCGTGCATGATATGTAGTGCAAGCTGATTTTTGGAGTTGAAATTCAGCTTTTTAAATTTCTGGTTAAACTGGTAAATCGCTATATTTTGATGGAAAAAGGATAACTCTGAGCCAAATAAAACGATCATCCATGTCATTTGTAGCCAAACGAGGAACAAGGGTAAAGCTGCGAAACTTCCGTATATTGCGTTATAACTGCTGACGCCAATTTGTAAGGAAACATAAAGCGACTGTAGTATATAAAAAATAGTACCGGAGAAAATGCCAGCAAAAATACCTGAGCTATAGTTAACGTGGGTATTGGGCATAAACATAAACAGGAAACTAAATAATAACCATAAGATTAATATCGGTAAATAACTCAATGCGTACAATGCGAAAATGGTTCCCGGTAAGGCATATTCAGTAATTAATGAGGTGAGTTGAGTTTGAACAAAGACACTAATACTGCTCGCGGCTATTATTAAAATGGGAGCTAATAGCATCAGCGAAAGGTAGTCGCTAAGCTTGCGCCCTATAGATCGAGATTTCTGTACATTCCAGATATGATTAAATGACTCTTCTATATTGCTAATCACTTTAATCACAGTCCAGAATAAGAGGACAACCCCGAAACCAGCAACTAAGCCGCCTTTAGTTGAATCAAGCATATTCTTTGCCATTTCAATCAACTGTAAGATCATGGTGTCCTGATCAGGGACTTGCTCTAGTAATTGTTGTTCTAGCACTGTTTCAAAGCCAAACCCTTTTGCGACTCCAAAACACATGGCGATTATAGGTACAATGGATAGCAAGGTATAAAGGGTGAGTGCTGAAGCTCTTAAGCTGCCATGATCTTTAACAAAGTCATTCGCTGATAAAGTGAAAACTTTTAAACAGCGTAGCGCAGATGTTTTTATACCAGAATTATTTTCTTCCTTGTGCAGTTGCCATAGACCGTCACGGAAATAATCAATGATTTTATTGTGCATATTAATTCGTTTAAATATAAAGAATAAGCTGAGGTAGATTATAATATAGAAAGTGCGGAGCGTCCTTTTCAAGCTAACAATGATTGTAAATTAATCTACTTATAATGCTACCTAAAAAACTCATTCTCTTTTTACTAACGATGTTTTTTTCAATTTCCAGTTGGGCGTTAGAACCCTTTGATTGGACTTCGAGTAATATTCAGTATCTTTATGGTGGCGATTTTATTTTTGCCGAGCAGGAACGCTCTACTGTGACTATTGAGCACGCTCATGGCTGGAAATATGGAACGAATTTCTTTTTTGTTGATATGTACAATAACAATGGCTTTGAAGTCTATGCTGAAGTCTACTCGTACCTGAGTTTAAATAAAATATCGGGTGCAGACCTGAGCCTAGGGCCTATTAAAGACTTTTCTCTGGCTGGGGGTATTAATATCAGCAATCGACCCGAAGAAAATCGCTTTCAAGCATATCTAGTGGGAATTAGTTTGGATTTAGCCAATGAGTATTTTGACTATTTACAACTTGATGTCATGGCTTATAAAGATGATGGTGTTAATTCTTGGGGGGTACAGGTTACGCCAGTCTGGAGCTTTCCATTTGATCTTGGGCCGACTAAATTCAAATTCCGTGGATTTGTCGATATCAAGGATGGTAATACTAATACGCTTGGCAATGTAACGATGTTAGCGCAGCCACAATTATTATTAGATGTCGGTGATTTAGTGAGTTGGAAATCGGATGTTTTCTATATAGGGACTGAATATTCGTTCTGGCTAAATAAATTTGGTGTAGAAGATGCGAATGAGTCTGCGTGGCAGGGGATGATTATTGGATTTTTCTAAATGTGGAGATGTAGGTTAAGCAGAGGGCGATAGGCCCATTGCTTAACCTGATAGACTGTTCTTAGCTTTCTACAGTCGATTTTTCTAGTCCAGAATATACTGGACACCAGCTTGTATAGCCAGTCGCAACCAAGATTAGGCCGATTAGCAATAAAGGCACAGATGCTAGAAATAGAGAGATAAATAATAAAGCAGAGCCGGCATAAAGGCGGGCTTTCTTTTCTTTTGTGCCAATGTTAATTTCAAATTTAAGCATACGTTTAAAATCAAAGCTCATAGTTTTCACCTGTTCTTTTTTATTCTAATTAGAGTGAGTCGACCAGAAAGTCGTGCCAATTCCATAAATATACAGGGCTAAAAAAAATGTGCAAGTCTCTGGCAAAAAAACAGCATCAGATAAACTATTAACTTATTTTATTAGATTGCCTAAGTAGTGCGTCGCATCAGGTATAATGCTCGGTTTTCTTTAAGCTATTCAAACGGGTTGAGTAATGGATGTAACGGCAATTATTGATTCTCTAAACGATGCGCAACGTCAAGCTGTGTCGGCTCCTTCTCGATCTATGCTGGTTTTAGCTGGCGCAGGCAGTGGCAAGACTCGGGTGCTAGTGCATCGTATTGCTTGGCTTATTAAAATAGAGCATGTTTCTCCGCATAATATACTCGCAGTCACTTTTACCAATAAAGCCGCTAAAGAAATGCGTGGCCGCGTAGAAGATTTATTGAATATCTCAGCACGCTCCATGTGGATTGGTACTTTTCATGGTTTAGCGCATCGTTTATTAAGACAGCATAGTGAAGAAGCAAAGCTGCCCAGTACTTTTCAGGTAATTGATTCAGATGACCAATTACGCTTGATTAAGCGTTTAATGAAAGCTATGAATATTGATGATACTCGCTGGCCTCCCAAGCAAATGGTCTGGTTTATTAATGCGCAAAAAGATGAAGGTATACGCGCTAGTCATATTCAAGAGACTGGTGATCTTTATCAACAAAAACAATTAGAAATTTATCGCGCTTATGAAGACTTATGTAAGCGTTCTGGTTTAGTCGATTTTGCGGAATTATTACTACTAGCGTTTGAAACCTTACGCGACAATGCCGAGTTATTAGCTTTTTATCGCGATCGCTTTCAGCACGTGCATGTTGATGAGTTTCAAGATACTAATACCATTCAATATGCTTGGCTACGTTTGCTTACTGAAGGTAAAGATAATTTATTTGTCGTGGGTGATGATGATCAGTCTATTTATGGCTGGCGTGGCGCGAAAATTGAAAATATGTTCAACTTTCAAAAGCAATACCCTAATCACCTGTTGGTTCGCTTAGAACAAAACTATCGCTCTACTGGCAATATTCTTAAAGCCTCGAATGCCTTAATTGCCTGTAATGAAGGGCGTATGGGTAAAGAGTTACATACCGATGGTGGCGATGGCGATTTAATCTCCTTGTACTCGGCTTTTAATGAGCAAGATGAAGCGTATTTCGTTGTCGAGCGCATTAGGAAATGGGTAGCTGAAGGTAATTCGCGTTCTGATGCCGCAATTTTATATCGATCTAATGCACAATCGCGTTTATTTGAAGAAAAGTTAATGGCAACGGGCACGCCATATAGGGTTTACGGTGGTTTACGATTTTTTGATCGAATGGAAATTAAAAATGCCTTAGCCTATTTACATTTAACCGCACATAAAGGTAATGACTCCGCTTTTGAGCGCATTATTAATACGCCCACAAGAGGCATAGGCACAAAAACTATTGATGAGATCCGTCAATTAGCCAGAGAACAGCAAATTACTTTGTGGCAGGCAATGATTAGCTTGCTGAAGGCTGAGCATTTTACGCCGCGGGCAGAAAACGCACTTAAAGGCTTCGTACAGATAATTAATAGCTTAGCTGAGCAGTCTGAAGGTGCAGAACTTTACCAGCAAGTAAAAAATGCGATTGAGAAAAGTAATCTTATAGAATTCTATAAAAAAGAAAAAGGCGACAAAGGCGAGGCGCGAGTAGAAAACTTAGAAGAATTAGTTAATGCAGCCCGCCAATTTGATTACGAAGAGAGTAATGAAGAAGACCAAACAGAGCTGGATATATTTTTAGCACATGCAGCTTTAGAAGCGGGCGATGCGCAAGGTGATGATTTTGAAGACTGCGTGCAATTAATGACCTTGCACAGTGCCAAAGGCTTAGAGTTTCCGTTAGTGTTTATGGTTGGCTTAGAAGAAGGCTTATTTCCTTCACAACAATCGGTTGATGATCATGCTCGCTTAGAAGAAGAGCGGCGCTTGTGTTATGTCGGTATGACGCGAGCAATGAAGCATTTGTATATGACTTATGCCGAGTCTAGGCGTTTGTACGGTAAAGAAAATTACCCTCGCCCTTCGCGCTTTTTAAAAGAGATTCCTGTCGAGCAATTACAGGAAATTCGCTTACGGGCTAATGTAAGTAAACCTGTTACGCCGGTGAAATCATCAAAATCTACCATAGGAACGAGTGGTCGCTATAAATTAGGACAGCGCGTTAAACATGAAAAATTTGGTGAAGGTGTCGTTTTGCAAATTGACGGTGATGGCGCGCAAGAAAGAGTGCAAGTGAACTTTGCGAATGCAGGCATGAAATGGCTAATGCTTTCTTATGCTAAATTAGAGGTTTTGTAACCTGTTTTGTGTATTGATTTTAATGGTGTCAAAATTAAGTTAATCGCCTAACCCAACTTCGTCACTTCACTCGCCCTAAGGTATTGATTTATCGTCATTAGCTTATTTTCACCAGAAAATCTTCTTTAAAATCAAAGGTGCTTTTTTTATTGGGTTTTGTAGTGCCATTTTATT
>JAUVAA010000052.1 GCA_030591965.1 bacterium | reverse complement strand
TTTGTCACGCTTATGAAATGGTGGAACGTCTAAATCACCACGCAAAATGATGTCTTTATGCTCTTCCACTTGCTTTAATGATTTTTGGATTTGCTCAGTAGTAAGGCTAGTATTATTCAGCGTTTTTAAATACAAGCCTTCCGCATGCGCCCAAGAACATAAGCCGGTTAATAGTAGAGTAATTAATAAGCGGGTCATATTAAGCGCCTTTATTATTGGGGTCATTATCAACTTTCGGTAGCTCAGTATTCAATTTTTCAGTCTCTACAGGCTTTTCTTTTCCTACACCTGCCTCAGCGGCTGACTTAGGTGTTTCTGAATCAACCTGTAATCCTGATTCTGCCTGAGTCACCTGTTTTTCAGTAGACACTATTGGCGTGGAAGTTAAGCTCTCTTTACCACCAACTGCATCAGGTGTCACCGACTCTTTAATCTCTACCGCTGCTTTGGCTCTAGGCTTAACGGTCTTTTTTGCTACTGGCTTCTTAGCGGATGCTTTACGCTTTGCTTTGGATTTACGACCAATCATAACGGTTTCAAAACGATCACCACCGACAATTGGAATAATTTTCTTTGTATTACGAAAACGTACCCACCAGACAATACTACTAATCGCAAAAACCAAGGAAATAAGCAATAAAGGCCAACTACTCCAGAACCACTTAGATTCTCTTACTGCTTCAACCTCGAAAGGCTTATCCATAAAGGTTAAACCTACTAAAGAAACATCATGCATATCCGTTAACGTGAACCCTTCATTGCCTGGTTTTTTAGTATAACCATGGCAATTAGACTGACCACAGGTTTCAGGTAAATTATCAGGGTGAGATGCGGAAACAGGATCTTTATAAGATCGAATCTCATGCTTCCAACCTTCCGGTGCATGGCAATCAATACATGACGCACCGTAAAGTGAGCCATCGACAATCAAACGACCATGCAAGGTTTTGGCATAGCTATCCGCACTATGCACAAAACGATCACTCGGCGGATGTTTTTCAAGTGTCTCGGGATCTTCTTGTTCAACATTACGCATTTTTTTAACATCGCCGTGACAATCGATACACATTTGATTATTTTCTTGGTTATTCCAGCGACGACCAACCAAGCGACGTAAAATATGCCCACCAAACTGTCCCATCCAAGCTTTACCTTGATGACAATTACCGCATTCAGTTTCTGCGTGGTCAAATTCTTTCTTAAAATTAGCTAATTGGGTTTCTGCTATATACGAGGTATTGCTATGACAAAGACGACAAGACGGGTCTTGCTCAGTTTCAATCTCTTCTAAACGATTTCCACCCGTTAATCCTTTATACCAACCGCCAGCATGCACTGATTTATCCATTTCTTCATGAATTACATCATGCGAATATTTCACACCTTCTGACGGCTCTTCTATATGACAAGACTCACTACAATCTACTTCGGTATTTTCGACTTTATGCGGATAATCCTTCACCTCGCGATGGCAATCCATGCACGGCACACTACCGTGTAAAGAGCTCGCATAATGACTACGATCAATAGTTGAGCTACGCATCACACCATTTTCATCAATATAATTTAAGCCTTCGTAAGCATGACAGGATAGACAGCCATCTGGATCACTATATCTTGGATTAGCAGAAGCCTGCTCGTGTCCCAGCACCAATAACACTATTAATAATAAAAAACGCAACATGCTTACGATAATCCTAATTCACTCACTATTATAAAAATGAACCAACAATAATTATTGATACAACGGTCAAGAAAATCATGGCATTAAAAACACTTAGCATGCTAATGGCAGGCCCTGTTTTGATTTCACCTTCAGCATCAGCCTTCACAGGATTAAAATGCACTGCCTGCCAATCTGGCAATGGAAAAATTTCGGTGTTCTTTTTAACACGTTTTGGCTCATTCACTTTATGATTTGGACGAGTTGTCCAAGCCAAAGCATTCCAATCACAAACATCAACACATTCATGACAAGACATGCACGACACTTGATCGACTACCGCTATCTTATCGACCATTTTAATTGCGCCACACATGCAATTTCGCGCACAAATATTGCAGCCGGTGCAACGCTCTTTAGCAATACGAATACGACGCGCAAAAGGCATTTTTGCACCTAGACGATTAACTAAACCATCAGCCGCACCAATTGGACACATAAACTGACAATAAGCACGCCCTTTACTGGCGAACACACCTAACAACAACAACAAGCCCAAATTCACCAAGCCAACACTTGACACTAAAAATACCATGCCGCGATATTCACCACTCATCGCTTCAATCAATCGCGGAATAGTAATGAAATTACACAAGCTACAAGCACTAATCCCTAAGGCGGGCATAGCTACCAAGAAGAAACCAAAATAGCCGTAACGAACCTGTATTTGCGGTAAAGAACGAAACTCAATTTTCCAGCGATCATTAAGCATGCGCGAACTTAATTCAGCCAAGCCACCAACAGGGCAAAGATAACCACACCATATACGCCCAAAAAATAAAGTGGTGATCATAATTAAGCTAAAAGCCATCACACCAATTGAAGCGGCATTTACATGCACAAAAAAATCTTCCCAAGTCATACCCGGAAAATACAAATAGAAACGGCGCATACATAAACTACCGCACAAATCATCACTGCCCACTAATTGCGGCAAAAACGCTAAAGGTCCTAATAAGCTCATGCTAGCTAAAAGAATCATAGCATAACGAAACTTCTGCATTTTCGGAATGGCTTTTATATTCTCAATCACTCGCATAAACCTCTCCTTTTATATTCTTCAATCTTTAGAATCATGACACACCAAACACAGCTGGCCATCTTTAGCAGGTAAGCGCAATAAGGCTTCCTGCACAATACGTTGATATGAAAACTCAACATTCATCTTATGTTGTTGATTAAATTCAGCTAAGCGATCCGCTTTATCTGCAGTAAAAACCTGATCCCAAGGATGTGCCTTATAAGTCACACCCTCAGCCAAATCATCATTAATAACTTGCTTCCCTGCTGGTTTTTCAGGATCAATCACGCCATATTGATGTGGCGTGTGACAGCTAACACAAATAACTTCTTGCTTATCACTTAAAGGCACTAAAATCCCCAGCTCACTGCTATGCTTTTTAATACGCTCCAGCATTTCTTTTTGTGCTGGCTTCACTTGATGCTCAACCGCATTAAAATGAGGATCTTTAAGGTGACAGCCATAACACAAGCTCTGCATGGGCAAACGTAGTTTTAACTCTGCAACACTTAATTTTTTATCACGGTCAGGCACTTCTTCATGACAATAAGTACACTGTTTTTTCTTAATTTCACCTTGTTCATCAAGCAAAATATGAATGTTCTCGCGCTGAGTTTTTTTCTCATCATGGCATTGATAACAAAGCCCAGTGAGATTTCGGTAATGCCCACCGACTAAAAAGTCTGCGGCGGTTGTATCGACCTTATCAACTTCAGTTTTATCTATATCTTTTAAACCATGACAAGTAGCGCAAATTAATTCACCCTCATCACCCAGCTTAAATTTATCTGGCACTTTAATCGCATCAGAAGGCTTTATACCGACAAGGTGATGCAAGGGCGGTAACTCTATTTTATCTGCAGCCTTTAAAGGGCTTATAAATAAGGTTGCTAGCGTTAACAAGCAAAACAAGTAAGGCATCATAATCCCGTTTGCACAGCCATCCCATGAACATGACACTCACGACAATCAGTACCTACTTCATGCACACCTGACAAGCCGTTACCGGTATCCTTCGCACCTTGTTCAACAATAACTTCCATTTGATGGCAAGTCACACACATCTGCGAATAATCACCATTCTGCTTTACATCAATCAGTATAGGTTGAAGACGCAGGCCCGCATTAAGCTTGCTCATGCCCGCATCAGTTCGATCAACAATCAATTTTTCATTATGCGTACCGTGCATTGCGTGACAATCTGTACATTCAACCAGACTAGAGTATTCATAATCACCACTACGTAAGCCCGCATAAGTGCGCTCCCCCGTACCTTCTCTATTGCCATGCATATCAATAAAATGATAGTTTTTCTCCATCATCACCAACGGGTCACGCAGGAAGCGAGGCTCCATCTCAAATCCAGCTTGCTGGTGGGTTTCATTATGACAACGCAAGCAAAATTCAGTACCACTTCGATAAGGCATATCTACCCCAGAGGACTGAAAGTGCTTTAAATCCACAGCAGGCTCAAACACACCATCCATATCCGATGCATCATGACAAACCAAACAATTCGCATCATTAAGTTTCGAGTTTTCTGCTACAGTAAAATTATGATTTTTCTCTGCATGCTGCAAAGGTGATTTTGGCAATCGTTCTGAGTTATGACATACGACACACTCTCGCTGTACATCTGTCCCATTCTGCCCATGACACCCAGTACAGGATCTATAGCCAACATCTTGAACAATATCTTTAATCTCTGGAGCTGTTTTATGAATGTTGCGTAATACATGACAACTAGAGCACTTACTTTGCCCCCAGGCACTACCATCTCCGCCATGCGTAGGCGTTAATAATAATTGATTATTCGCTAATGACACATCACGCGCCAACACAACTTGAGAAATAATATTCAGGCCAGCGAATAGTACAATAAAAACACAGAGTAATTTTTTAGACATAGTTATTGATTATGGCAATCTTGACAATAAAAGCTGTTATGACATTTACTACAATTTTCAGGCATCATGCGCGACTCTAAGCCATGTCGATTTATATAATTTAAAGGGTGGTACCCCGTACCTAAAGTGTCGCGACGAAAATGACAATCCGTACAAAATTTACGATCTAAATGGCAAGTCTCGCAGATAGCTGTGCCTTGCTTACTATCTTCGCCATGACTCTGAATATAGCCAGAATCATGATCTGCAGGCCAAATCTTTTTAGGATCATCATGACAGACATCACAGCGCCACGGCCCGCGTTTCTCATCAACATGACAGTCGTGACAAATACCCATCAGCGGCTCATTGGCAATGATATTTAGAGGTTTACGCTTGCTTTCGTCATGCTCATCATTTTTCTGAAACGCATGGCAGAGCAAACAGCTATCACCCTCCTCCTCCATGACGTCATAATGCGTCTCGTGCGGGTAATAAATATCACTACGTACATCACGTTTTTCCCACCAGGTTTTTTCTTTTTTCTCATCCGTTTCGGCTGCAACACCTAAAACCGACATAAACAGCAAAAAGCTCGCTACAAACCAACGCATTACTTACTCACCTTTGCTTGAAAATTATCAAAATACCAAGTGGCTTGTAAGCCAACTAGGTATTCATTATTTAAACGGGAATTAATAATATAACTCCCCGCCAAATCCAGAAAAACATCACTAAATAATTTATAACGATACTTTATTTCTGTACCTGCCCCTCTATTTCCACCATATAAAGGGCTAGTATCCCAAGAATAAGCTAAATTTAAATTGAGTAAAGAATTGGCGCTAATAGAGTACTGACTACCGAAATACATATTATAAGAACTGCTTTTACCGAATTCGAGCATGTCAAAATCAGCAGTCACGACTAAATCACGAAAATAGCTACTTTTCACACCCACATCAAATCCATAACCAATATCATGTTCAGACTTACGCGCAGCACGTTTACCGCCCATATGATAGCTAAAGGTGTTAGTTAACTGCTGATCAAAACTTAAGCTTAATAAGTCTTGCCGACCTTGGTAATATTCACTATAAAATTTTTCTTTAAAAGTAGGATAAAAACTTTTAGGCTCATACAAAGAGTAATTAATACGTACTCGACTATCCTCAGTAATATCCAACATTAAACTGGTAAAGACCTCTTCAAAAACACCGGTTTCTGTTTCTAAGGTACTCATAAAGGATAGTTCATAAGCATGTAAAAACTCATGCTTAAACTCACCTGCTATGGTATTAGCTAGCGTTAATCTTGTTGAAGTATGATCATCATGAAACTGCTGAAACCCAAAACGCATCAACCAAGTGTCTATAGGCAAGACATTATTATTCCAGTTGATTTTCTGATTACTCATCATCTCAACCCCATACAACCAATCACCAGAAACAGAGCGCACATCCTCTTGTCGTGTTGGCTTGCCACCATAAACACTGAAGGATAAACCGTATTCTGATAACTCATATAACCAAGAGGCTCCATCCAAACTATAAAAGCCCAAACTATCTGAACGCTGAAAACGCCCTGCCTTGATGGTACTATCCCATGCTTTTATCTGTTTTTCCGCATATAGTTGATAAATGTCACCTTCAAAACCATACTCACTACCTTCACGCGCAACAAAATCTATTGAGGCGCGCCAGCCATCATCATCAAAAGCCTCAAAATTACCCCACACCTCGCCAAATATCTGCGCATCATCTACATAACGCGTATAGCGATTATCTGCTTGAACTTTTGCTTTCAGCGCACCACTCCAATTCCAAGCACAATAAGCATTGGATACCGGCATTAACAAACAGGAGGATAAAAAAAGAGCTTTCGACTTCATTAATTCTTTAGGTTTCAGATTATTTATTGTTGATTATAAAAATCATCACCTTGACGTTTTTTTAGCATTGCCCAGCCTACCAAAGAGCCTAAAGCAACGACACAACCACCACAAACTGCACACCGACCTTGTTGTGGAATCGTACAGCTTGATGAGGTCAGCAAATGACCCGCTGCAATACCGGCACCAAACATCCACGGCATCGTTTTATCTAGCAAAGTGTTAGATTCATCTTCTTGCGCTAATTCACGTATTTTTTTCATTACTTTTCACTTTTCTAAAACAACAAAAGGAGTACCTAAATGGCACTCCTATTCGAGTAAACAAACAACTCTATTCATCCTTAAATATTGTCGTTGTTAAACAGTTATCACAGTCGATTACATTACTATCCTAGCCACCGATTCCTTTGCCATCCCTTATTGCTCTGCGTTCGCCACCTTGGCCTGCCGTTGTCCATTTCCTTTTCTAGTCATCCAGACTCACTCCCTATTCCTGATATTCCATTAATAAGCTATAGCGAACTCTTTCGCTTCATTACCAATAATCCCTATCGTTCCCTGCTTATGCCACCGTTACCCTTAGTGATTCCTAATATTTCCCTGCGCAATGACACTCCTGTCGCACTCAATCCAGTTTGGACTTCCTTGTCGCTACACTTCATCCTGTGTGTATTAACTCCATTTAGCTATGTTATTTATCTGCAATAAAATAAAAACCTGTTGCAGAAGCCCTAAAGATAACATAGCCATTTTCAGTTCCAACTTTAGGTTGGATAGCAATAACATCTGCTTCATCAACAGTATTAACACTATCCACAGCCCAGTTAATATAAGCAATATTAACAGCTGAAACAGCTGTCTTAACCCCTTCATAAGGAACCATTAACAAGACATCTCCACCTACCATTGTGTTTACTAACTTACGCTGATTATCATGCATCCTGAAGTAAACAACACTAGAGCTTAAGTTCCCTAGGTCACTTGCATTCAATACTTCTTTAGCCGCAATAATACCTTTTTCGTTAAGTATTCCTAACATTACTCGGTAGTCTTCTAACAAGTCCTTATTGACTGATTCAGCATCAGCAATTACAGCTAAGCCACGCATACCTTCATTGGTTGCATTTGCTTTAAAAACTAAGCCTTTCCCACTTTGTAAGCTAGTAGCAAGTTTCGTTTTATCAGCATCATTCAATGCAACCGCTTTAAATACAGCTTCATTATCATCTGCTTTCGCAAAAGCACCGACAGCTTCATTCACCGTATCAATACCTTTCTTTTGCAATAAAGTCATAAATGGATCTACTTTAGTTGCATATAAGATATCAGATACATTTTCTGTTACTTTTCCATCGGCATCGATCTTCATATACTCAAAATCTAAGATGACAATACCTTCATCTACTAAGCGTCTATCAGGCAACTCAGTAACTTCTTTAGTATTCCCTTCACCTAATACACCTTCAACAGATAACAGAGAACTAAATGAACCACTTTGCTTTTTAGCATGACAATCACCACAAGGCATAGACTCTGGAGATGGGCGAGTATTATGAGAAATAACATACTCATTAGACTCAGTCCAAACCATAACCGCATTTGGCGCAGTATAGCCTTTTGACCTGAATACACCATCGTATGCTTTTTTCATAGCAACAAAGCCTTCATAAGTATCAGGGTCTGAATACCTCATACTTCCGTGGCTAATTCTCGCAGACACTCGTCCAAATTCCTCACCCGTTTGTGGATCAAACATGATGCCGAATAAACCATCATCATCTTCACCTGCTTTAAAGATAGAATTACGATCATTCTTAACTAACACTTTACCCGATACTGCATCTTTCCAGTAATAACGGTAGCGTGGTTTATAAGGAATGATTTTTTGCTGACCATCTTCTGCTTGACGGTAACGATACAACATCGCATCGTCCACAGAGCCACGCTTATTTGTAATATGGCAAGTTTGACAGCCAACTACATCTAAGTGAGTTTGAGTGATTTTGGTTAAGCTATCAGCGCCATAACCAGCCATATCGCCGCTACCTTTCCACAACTCAAGGTGAGCCTCTAACATGTCATCATGCCCTGATGGCACAACGTTATTTACCGCTGTTTCATGACAATACTCACATGACATTGCATTAGGCGCATAATCTAAATCATTGCGTACATCCATATCAGAATTTCCTTTAGGGAAATCATGATTTGCATCTAGGTCAATTGGATCACCTATCGGCTTATAATATTGTTTTGCATGACAAGCGTTACAGTTATCAATGGTTCTTGATTCACCATTATCATCCTTAAATACTTTCCCTTTATGTACGTCATCTTTATAGTCATCAGCAATTACACCTGTTGCCTCAAGACCATCTTCAGTTTCTGGCGTCATAATCGCATCATCACCAAAACCATAAAATCCACGACGTGAATTACTGGTTCTATGGCAAGCCATACAGTTATCATTATCAGGAAAACGCAACATAGGAATAACAACACGTTTTTCTGCATCAAACGCAGCAGCATTCCAATTTAAAATTGGTTTATCATTTCCATCTAAATCTAAACCGACGCCTGTTTCTGTTTCTCCAGTATGCGCATTAGTCACTGTTTGCTCAGAACGGCTAAAAGTCAGCATATTAACGCCTTCTTTATTTTTCATGCCTTCTATAATGGCAGAGCCTGTTTCACGGAAATAACCTTCTTCGGTAAAGAAACCACGCTGTGAACGAACCCAACCAGCAGCTCCACGTCGATTATCAGCAGGCTGCTCTATTAAGCTACTTTCCGTTACTGAAAGATCCACTAATTTAGCATGACAAATCATACAATCCGCTTCGACTACACCACTTTTCTTCCAGTCATGCTGTACAATTTTTGTCGTACCATCATGCTGTGTCACACGATCATAATAATCACCATCAAACTCTTTGATAGTAGACACATCCTTTTCGTCATAACGAATACCATCACGATCAAGCTCTGCCCAACCACCACCTGTATGGCAGTTTGCACAATCTTTAACCCAACCAGCAGCACCCCAATCTCCGAATTCTTCTGCACTCGCATTATTCTTTTTAGCTAATACGATTGGATTGCTTCCTCCCATACAAGTGTACCCACCAAAATAACCGGGTGATACTAGGTGCGGTAATCCGCGCTTTTTACCAAAATGGTCATCCGCTTCATCGCGACCCATTTCAAAATGATAGGCATGATTGATTGCATCATAATCATGACAACCACTCCCTTCACAGGTTTTTTTAGGGCTATATGGATTACCTGAATCCAATACATTCGTACCAGATTCATCAAGCATGGGTATTTTTGGATGATCTACTAATTCATCAAAAACATTGACCTCCGCATGAGCGAGCGAAAGCCCCCCCATTAGTAGCATGAGACTTAGCATACTAAGTCTCAGTAATTTAATCGTTATTTGCTGCATATTCTATTCCCCTTCAGGTTAAATACTCCAATACAACCTATAAGCAAAAATCGCACCAACTTCACCATAACCCTCTATATCTCTTATTAAATCTCCTCCAGTAACTTTATTAGCTGCGCCTCCACTTAAATATGCAAGTACATTAAAATATCCTAATTAATGAGAAGTAATTCACGATTTTATAAAAAATAGGTTATTTGCCTTACTTTATTAGGTCATATAACACCTTATTAAATTTAGTTTAATTAACACCCCCTCCTATTCAACAATCAATCCATTACACCTTATTGCAGAAATACCAAGCTATGTACGATTCTCAAGCAGCACAGTAAAGCAACCACAAACAAACGGCATAAAAAATGCTTTAATTTCCTCATACTCAATTAACTGGAGGTTTACCTATTAATTCCAAATATTCTATTTCTACAGGTAAAACTCACGAACTGGCCAAACCACTTAAAGCTTTACGCTTATTGCTTTTAAACTTACAAGGGAAAAACTTATGTCCAAAACCTCAACACACTTTCGCTTTTCATTTATTTCATTAATTAAAGCTTTGATCCTTAGCGCGCTCCTTATGAGCGTCATTTCATGTAGCAGCTCTTCAAATGGCGACACAGAAGGAACCGAAGGCACAACAGGGGAAGTCAGTGACACACCTGAAGCCGCCTCTTTACCAGAAGCATTAACAAGCTTTAAAACAGCAACTAGTGAACTTGGTTTAACCGAATAAAGTCAAAGCCAATTACACAACGCACAAAAAAGCCCCAGCTAGGACAACCTAGCTGGGGCTTTTTGTTTTAACGAACGAAGCCTAATTTTAAAGCTTACGGCATAACCACAAAATATTGTATGGTAATAACCGTTGATTTAGCATTCGATGCATTATAAAGACGTTTAAAGTCAGTAACTTCTTTAGCGCTATCTTTAAATAAATCCTGAGCAAAACCATAAGCCAGTGTTTGATACACTAACTCAACCGTCACGCTGTAATTATCTGCAGCTAAACCTGATAAGTTATAGCGAATTTCATCACTACCACCAATAAAGTTAGCATCAGTCAATGCAGATCCCGCAACCTTTACATCACTAGGCGCAGTTTCTTTATTGAAGCCATTCGGCAATAAACGATTATCTTTCACATAATCACTACCGCGCAATAAAGTATAAGTTACATCGCCTTTATAATCTTCCATAATGGCTTCATACACTTGTACTTGGTCAGCGCTGGTAATCACATCATAATGCGGTTCAAATAAAGTTTGATCGACATCAGAATCCACACCTGTGACACTACCATCTGCATTCACTTTACCTGACTCAAATACAACATCACCGACACTGTCTTTGACGGTCACATGTAAAATCGCACGACGCGATGGATAAGCAGACGGTAATTTATGCCCCGTATTACTATTAACACGTACACTGAAATCTAACGCATCGGCCGCTTGTGAGCTATTTAAAAGCTCAATACTTGCAGAACCCGCTAATAAGTTTTCAGTTGCCGTAATAATTTTTTGGAAGTCAGTCGCTCGCACGCCTAATTCTTCTTTATTATTATCCAGCATATCTAGCATGAACTTATTTCCACCCACAAATATATGCTGTGCGAAATCATCACGCGGACTTAACATCATCGGTCTGGTTGAAATTTTCACACCATTAGAACGCGCCATATGACATTGCTGACAACTAGTGGTTGCAGCATAATCACTGGCTAACCATTCGCTGTACGGCATTTGCTCTGGGAATTCAGACTCAGGCGTACTGCTTAATACATTCCCTGCATCATCGGTAAACGGTGTTTTTAAATCATGACAAGTTGCACATAATTCCGATTTTTTAGTATGCGCACCAAACTCAGGCGTATATTCGACATTCATACGCATAGGATTAGCCATCACATTACTATAAGGACCATAGATTTTTCTATCGATTTTATTGGCATAAGTATCAATAGGGTAGTGCCCTGATTTAGCTTCTAAAGTACCTAAAGCACCATTATCGGCAATTTGATGACATAAAGTACAACTCACGCCATCCATTGCACGATCATGATAAGCATTATTCGCATTCGTGAAACCATTATCCAAGATTTCAACCGGTGAATTATCTTGATGTGCTTCAAAATTCGCCATAGGCGCATGACAACGTGAACACTTGTCATTAATCACACCCGCTAAAGACGGGGTACGATTTAACTCAGTCCGCACTTTTGCTTTCCATAAAGGATCGCGTGTCGCATTGGCCATCATCGTTGATTTCCATGCTTCAACAATAGACACATCTTGCCCTGTTTCATCACTCAAACCATCATGACACATTGCACAGTTCGCAGACCCTGAAAAGTGGTTAGAGATAAAACTAGGGTCGCCTTTTTCACCCACCGTAATAACGGTCGCATCAACCGTTAAGACACTAAACGTATCACTGATACTATCGATGGTTAAAGTGGTATTACTCAGTGTTGCTTCATTCGCGCTAGAGGTAATCTGCACGACAACACTATCAGCATTATTAACGCTTCCTGTGTTGCTGGTAAAAGCACCGCCATTAATCGCATATAAACCATCCACAATACTGATATTAGCTGCACTATTAATACCCGAAACAATAATAGCGTTAGAGCTAATCAGCGTATTGGCTGCGACATCAATTTGATCAGTAAAACTAAACGCATTTGGCGTGGTATCAATCACTGGCATCGTATCTGCTAAAGTCGTCAAGGTAAAGGTATCGCTTACCCCACCTACATTTAAAGCTGCATTGCTTGCCGTACTGAAATTAGCACTGGAAGTTTGCCTAACTTGTACTGTGTCATTATTATTGACTGTACTAGATGATGCTCTATAAGCACCACCATTAATGGCATATTCGCCACCTGAAATACTAATCGTCGTTGCTGCATTAATACCTGTAATAGCGATATTATTTGCATTAAGTAACGTATTTAACGCTACATCAGCTTGATCGATAAAATTAAATTGACTAGGCGTCGTATCTGTTTTACCTCCGCGCCCTCCACCACCGCCTTTTTTTGCATAAACACTGCCACTAGAAAATAGTGCTGTCAGTATCATGACAAAAAAAAGTGAAACCCATTTATTGTTCATATGCCCCCTCTTGAATTATCATTGAATATAGCTACGTAGCAACTTAATAAAATAATCATGCAATTTATAAGCCATAAAAAAAATCTTATAAATCAATAAAATAAAAAAAGACAGAATTAAACTATGTTATATAGCAACAATAAAATAAGGGGTTTTACCATTCATTTCCCTTTAGCCATAAAAAAAGGTCCGTATAAGTTTCCTTATACGGACCTTTTTGACTAGCTAACAGTACAACTCTATTTAATGCACCAAGCTTAACAGCACCCCAGCTGCAACAGCAGAACCAATAACACCAGCAACATTTGGCCCCATCGCATGCATTAATAAGAAGTTATGTGGGTTTGATTCTAAGCCCACTTTATTCGCCACACGCGCCGCCATTGGTACAGCAGAAACACCTGCCGCACCGATTAATGGATTAATCGGTGTTTCACTAAATTTATTCATTGCCTTTGCCATAAGTACACCACAAGCTGTACCAATACAGAATGCAATTGCACCTAAACCCAAGATACCTAAAGTTTCTGGCTTTAAAAAAGCTTCAGCACTCATTTTTGAGCCGACTGACAAGCCCAAGAAAATAGTAACAATATTAATTAACTCATTTTGTGAGGTTTTGCTTAAACGCTCAACCACACCACACACATTCATTAAATTACCTAAACAAAACATACCCACAAGCGGAGCAGCAGAAGGCAATAGCAATGCAGTTAAAATTAATAGCATCAAAGGAAAAACAATTTTTTCTGTTTTACCAACAAAACGCAACTGCTTCATTTCTATGCTACGCTCTTCAACGGTCGTTAATGCACGCATAATAGGTGGCTGAATTAATGGCACTAAAGCCATATAAGAATAAGCTGCAACCGCAATCGCACCTAATAAATCAGGCGCCAATTTAGAAGCCACATAAATAGCCGTAGGCCCATCTGCACCACCAATAATGGCAATAGCAGCAGCATCGGACATAGAAAACTCCATACCTGGGATCATATTAAGCGCTAAAGCACCCAGCAATGTTGCAAAAATACCAAACTGCGCAGCCGCGCCTAATAATAGTGTCTTAGGGTTTGCTAGCATTGGCCCGAAATCGGTCATTGCCCCAACACCCATAAAAATCAATAACGGGAATATTCCCGTTTTAATTCCATAATAAAGATAATATAAAAGCCCGCCTTCTTCCGCCAAACCAGCTATAGGTATATTACTTAATATCGCACCAAAACCAATAGGCACTAACAGTAAAGGCTCAAAACCTTTTTTAATCGCTAAAAATAACAACAAGAACCCCACAAGCATCATAATAACCTGTGGTAGCGTGAAATTATAAAGCCCTGTGCTATGCCATAAACTTAGGAGATTTTCCATAGAATGTCTCTTTCTTTAATTATTTGAACAAACAAAAACCACACATCAGCTAATAGTTCCGATGCATGGTCTTATTTAATGAAGCGCTTTAGTCTGAATTACAAGCTAACTAGAATATCACCAACCGCAACCGCATCACCTTCTTTCACATTAACTGAGCTAACAGTTCCTGCTACACGAGAGCGCACTTCGGTTTCCATTTTCATCGCTTCCATAATTAATACTACATCACCTTCAGCCACTGCCGAACCAACGCTAACATTAATTTTAAGGATATTACCAGCTAATGGGGAGTCAACGCCCGCACCACCGCCAGTCACAGCATCGCCGCCTGCAGCTTGAGGAACATCCGAAATCGACACATTAGCGCCCCCAGGCCCCACTGCAACATTAAAGTTTTTACCATCAACATTAACACTGTAGCTTTCTACAGCAGCACTTCCTTTAGATGCATTAGCTGCTGCAAAAGCCTCTGGATCTGGCGCTGGCTCAAAAGCATCTGGGTTGCCACGGTTAGTAATAAATTTCCAACCAACCTGTGCAAACAAGGCGCTAATTAAGACATCTTCTTCAATATTATCTGCTAAAGTCACGCCCGCTTCAGCTGCTTTAGCCTGCAATTCTGCCGTTAAATTTGCCATTTCTGGCTCGAGTAAATCAGCTGGACGACAAGTAATAACTTCTGCACCCTCTAAAACACGCGCTTGTAAATCTGCATTTACAGGTGCCGGGGTAAGGCCATACTCACCCTTTAGAACACCCGCTGTTTCTTTACTGATTGATTTATAGCGTTCACCAGTCATAACATTTAGTACCGACTGTGTACCGACAATTTGCGATGTAGGTGTTACTAACGGTAAAAAACCTAAGTCTTCACGCACGCGCGGAATTTCTTTTAACACTTCGTCAAATTTATCTGCTGCGCCCTGCTCTTTTAACTGGCTTTCCATATTGGTTAACATACCACCTGGAACTTGAGCCAATAAAATACGACCATCAACGCCTTTTAAGCTACCTTCATGTTCCGCATACTTAAGACGTACTTCTCGGAAATAAGCGGCAACTTCTTCTAATTTTTCTAAATTCAAACCTGTATCGCGAGGCTGACCCGCCATACTTGCTACAATTGATTCTGTTGGGCTATGACCATAAGTCATACTTAAAGATGAAATCGCGGTATCAACATTATCTACGCCCGCTTCAATCGCTTTAATTAAGGTACCAACACTTAACCCCGTAGTTGCATGACAATGTAGGTGTACTGGAATATCTACAGCAGCTTTTAGTTGCGAGACTAAATCGAACGCAGCATAAGGCGTTAACAAGCCCGCCATATCTTTGATACAGATAGAATGCGCACCCATATCTTCGATGACCTTACCTTGCTCTACCCATTTCGCCGTAGTGTGTACTGGGCTAATCGTATAAGAAATCGTACCTTGCGCATGAGCATCAGTATTTAATACCGCCTTGACTGCATGTTCAATATTGCGCATATCATTCATAGCATCAAAAATACGGAATACATCGATACCATTCACCGCACAACGCTCAACAAATTTATCAACAACATCATCAGCATAATGTCTGTAGCCTAAAATATTTTGACCACGAAATAGCATTTGCTGCGGCGTATTAGGCATTGCTGCTTTTAATAAACGCAACCTTTCCCAAGGGTCTTCCCCTAAATAACGAATACACGAGTCAAATGTTGCTCCACCCCATGATTCAATAGACCAATAACCGATCTGATCTAATTTCTCACAGATAGGTAACATATCTTCGATGCGTAAACGCGTCGCCAAAATTGACTGATGCGCATCTCTCAAGACGACCTCAGTAATGCCTAAAGGCTTATTTATTTGTGCCATTTTATTATTATTCCTATGACTTCTTTACATCGTTGGGACTCTTAACCTTATGGATAACAGAGTTTATTCAATGGAGAGAAAACTTATTTATGCTTTGCTCTGTGTTGGTGAACAGCGGCAGTTATTGCGGCTGTCACAGGTGCACCCGTGTTTTGAGCGACTGGTCTAGGTGCGGCTTGCGCTGGCTGCACTGCTTCTTCTGGAAAAAAGCGAGTAACACAATTAGCCATTAACTTTACAGCACCAATTAACATAACTAAAAAGAGAAAAACGATACCCATGCCCGTAAACATAAGTTCGACCCCTTGCGTCATTGTTTCATTCATATTTGTAAACCATTGTTTATTTAACTGTCAGCATTATCGCTAAAAACTCAGTATTGCACAACTTTCGCTAACTTCTTAATTAATTTGCCCTCTTTTCTTTTACGCCTCTCTTGAATAAATAGAGGGAACAACACGCAGTAGGTCATATCACTCATATTTTTCAAAAACACGCCTTTTAACTCACTGTAAAATCGCCGAGAACAGTACCAATACCTTATAAATCGATCAGTATCATAGACTGGAATAATAATTGCTTGATTATAATCACCAGTAAGTACACCAATCAGGGCAATCGCATTAAAACAACAAATAAAATCAATACCTTATAAAATCAGGTTATTTTAGAGTATTTAATTTACTAAGTGGCGCTATTTTTATAGCTTTTAACTATATGTTTTTGATCAGGCAATA
>JAUVAA010000102.1 GCA_030591965.1 bacterium | reverse complement strand
ATGCTTATCTCGCCTACTTGGTAGATTAACAATAAGTCTCCTGAAATATGACACTCTCTAAAATCTGACCAGTCTCCCATCAATGCATGATCTTTAAATTCTGAGGCTAAGGGTTTAGTCTGTGCTAGACAGTAAAGAACTTCAATCAATTTTGTAAAGTGCTTATCACTCACCTTTACTTTTTGTTCATCGCGCTTGAATGCCTTGGTTTTGCTCAGTATCATTTTGTTAACTGAGCTTTTAAGTCTTCAATCGTTATGCTTTCCATATCACGATCTGCACGAGCCTCTTCCATTGCTTCAATGGTTTCTGCATTCGGGATTTTTAATTCAAATGGAATCCCTTTATTCATCTTCACTTGTTCAAAGAACACGGTAATAGCTTGAGTGGTCGTCATGCCTAACTGAGATAAAATGGCTTCAACGTCCTTCTTTAACTCTGGTTTTATTCGTGCATTAATAATTGCAGTTTTCATGTTAATACCCATTGTGTTACATTTGAAATACATTTTATCATAGGGTATTTAAGAATGCACCTCGCGTAACAGCTCCATAATCTCTGCACTGACTTTATCTAAATCGGCATCAATATCCACTAAATCGCGTGGCGGTTGATATTGGTAGAAATGACGGTTAAAAGGAATTTCATAACCGACTATGCCTATCTCTTCATCTTTGGCATCTTTTTTATTAGCATCTATCCAAGCATCAGGTACATGCGGTTGTACTTCTTTTTTAAAATAGGCTTCATTTATGTCGTTTACACTTTGGCTAGGGTCAAGCGCGACGTTTTCATTATCGCGTAAATCACCATCGGATTTGTATTCTATGATTTGGCTGTTGACTTCAAATAAGCCATAAATGGGGTTAGCTTTAATTTTATGAATTTTCTTGATGACTTTTTCAGCATCTGGGTTTTTCCAGCTGACAGCATTGGTGATTTGTTTTTTCTCTTTAGTATCTAGCTTTATAGCGCTTGCTTTTAGCGCGGCTTCATAGCCATTCATATCATCAGACTGCGCAGTACTGGTACTTTGTTGCAGTTGTTTAGCTTTTAAGAGAATTTGTTTTTGAATTGCCCAGGTTTTATTGTCCAACAGGTCTTTAATCTGTTTTTCTTTGAGTTCACTGAAATGGCTTTTAATCTGCTTGCGTATGGACTCTTCATGTTCAGTTAATACACCATAGTTTTCGCAGTCTTCATTATCAGACCAGTTTGTTCCATATTCAGCATACGCCCATTTCATCACCGCATTTAACGGTTTGGCGGCAAAGCGTAGTTCCGCTATGCGCTCGTCACTGAATTGGTATGATTCTCTGAGTGGACGTTCTATAGTGATTCTGCGATAACCAAATTCATGGGTATCGAATATTTTACTGGCGAAGGTTTTTGGGGCTTCAGCTTTAGGATTAGCTGATTGACGGCCTCGGTTACTTTTCTGTTCGGCAGGTTTATCTAATTCTCTGGTGACTGTTTCAAAATCACCAAAGCTACGGGTAATGGTGGCAATATCGGCTTCATCCATCACATTACGCTTGGAGCCTAATGATTTACGCATTTTACCGCATAGGTTAACACCGTTGATTAGCTGAACTTTATCTTTACGCTGTTCAGCTTTCTTATTGGATAACACCCAAACATAAGTGGCAATACCAGTGTTGTAGAACATATCCGTTGGTAAGGCGACAATGGCTTCTAATAAATCGGCTTCAAGTATGTAGCGGCGAATTTCTGATTCACCTGAACCTGCTCCACCGGTAAATAAGGGTGAGCCATTAAGAATAATACCAATACGCCCACCGCCCTCTTTCGCATCGCGTAATTTACTGATGAGGTGTAATAAGAATAATAGCGATCCATCGGAAACTCGCGGTAAACCCGGGCCAAATCGACCATCAAAACCTTTTAAGCTGTTTTCATCTTTAATCGCTTGCTCTATCTTTTTCCAGTCCACACCAAAGGGCGGATTAGAGAGCATGTAATCAAATTTATCTGCGTAGAGTTGATCATTAGATAAAGTATTGCCCAGTTTAATATTGCTGACTTCTTGGCCTTTTATCAGCATATCGGCTTTACAAATGGCGTAACTTTCTGGGTTAAGTTCTTGCCCAAATGCACGTATAACCGCTTGTGGATTTAACTCATGTACATATTCCATGCCTGCTGATAAAAACCCACCCGTACCCGCAGTAGGATCATAAATAGTACGAATAATCCCTGATTTCGTTAAGGCATCATCGTCTTCCATAAAGACTAGAGAGGTTGTCAGTCTTATAATGTCCCTAGGCGTAAAGTGCTCGCCAGCGGTTTCATTAGAGCCTTCAGCAAAGCGTCTGATTAGCTCTTCAAACACTAAACCCATTTCATGATTGGAAATGGCTTTAGGGCTTAAATCGGTTTGCCTGACTTTTTGTACTATTTTATAGAGCAGGTCTGCATCGTTAAGTTGGCCGATAAATTCTGCAAAGTTAAAGTATTCAAATATCTCTCTGGCATCTTTTGAAAAGCCTTGGATATAAGATTCCAGGTTGTCTTTAATACTTGCTTCACCTAGTTTGGATAAATCCATTTTTGAGGTGTTGCAAAACGATAAGCCATTAGTTGCGCGTAGCAGCATTTTTTCTTGTGCATCTTCAGGCAAATTCATTGCCTGGATTTTAGTATATTGCACTAAAACAGCGTCTTTGCTTTCTTCTAATACACCTTCAAGGCGGCGTAACAAAGTGAACGGTAATATGACTCGGCCATATTGGCTTTGTTTGAAATCACCGCGTAGTAGATCGGCAAGCGACCAAATAAAGGCTGCTAGATTGTTGGGGGCTTGGTTCATGGGTTATCTATATATTACGTGGAGATGATTTAAACTCGGGAGCGTCTGGCTTGTCGTGTTTTATTCTTAGCATGGCGTCCATTTGGGAAATATTGACGATGCTATCGCGCTGTTTGCAATCTGTATAGGTTTTGTAGGCCGTCTATAGGATAGCCGTAGTTTAACCTTTTCATCGGCTGCGGTTGAGCTTATGAATAATCGAAGGCAATAGACAACCAGTTACTCCCCCATCATCGCAAATATGGACTTCATAGTGAAAGGCTAGATAATGCTAAAGCATTTGAATTACCTAGAAAGACAGCACGAGAGAATCAATGCCGCATGCTTGATGTTGCGTTAAAATAACGGAGGATTTTGAAAAATCCTTACCGAGATTTCTTACTGTTGGCTGTGTTGTCGATACTAAAAACAACAGAATTATTACTCGAATTAAAATCCTTACTCACTGATTAAACAAAAAAGGGGCGCTATTTGCGCCCCTTTTTCATTACCTGCCTAACTAAAGTTACGCAGTTAATTTCAAGTACTTTTGATAAAGTGAATCGTGATCTTCTACTTTTGCAGGATCTTTATCAATACAATCTACCGGACATACTTCTATACATTGCGGTAAATCGTGATGCCCTACACATTCAGTACACAGGGCTGGGTCAATAATATAAATATCTTCACCTTGTGAAATCGCGCCATTAGGGCACTCAGGCTCACAAACATCGCAATTTATACATTCATCATCAATCAGTAGTGACATTCTTATCCTCTATTAAACTTTTTAAACAATTGGTGTTGCACAATCTCAGGGACAAAGCTGGATACATCACCGCCTAATCTTGCTATTTCTTTAATCATGCTAGAAGAGATAAATTCGTATTGCTCGGCCGGCGTTAAAAACATAGTTTCTAAATCAGGCGATAAACGACGATTCATCCCCGCTAACTGAAATTCATACTCAAAATCTGAGATTGCTCTTAAGCCTCTCAGGATTACACTTGCACCCTGCTGCTTAGCACAATCAACTAATAAATTATCAAAGCCAATAATACTAACATTTTCAAAATCAGCAGTGACTTGCTGCAATAAGTCGACCCGCTGAGTAATCTCAAACAAAGGTGATTTATTGCTATTAACCGCAACGGCGACAATCACTTTATGATAGATACGCGATGCTCGGGCGATAATATCAATATGCCCATTCGTGACAGGATCGAAAGTACCTGGGTAAATTGCCGTTATATTCATTGTCTTATCAAAAGGGCTACAGCATAAAATGCTGCAATAAATTTTAAAACCGAACATTATACCTTGCTACAAATTCGAGTGGTAATTTTTTGGGCTATTTAAAACGCATTCTGTGGGAGGGGCAATCTAGTCATGGCGCTCAAATAAATTATAAGCCACAACACCTGCTACTTTGTGCTTTAACAGGGTCCAGTTTTCCGGCACACCGTCTAACTGTAATCCTTTTTCTACTTCTATATAAATTTTTGTATGCGGCGCTAGCCATTGCTTATCTTCCAGCCAATTTAATGTTTGTAGGGCAAGACCTTTAGCAAAAGGAGGGTCTAAAAATACCAAGCTAAACGGCTCGGCATCTCCTGCTAAATAGCGATAGACGTCTTGCTGGACAATTTTTATTTGCGATGCTGACAATAGCTCAGTATTTGCCTTTAACTGGCGACATATCTGCGCATTATTATCCACTTGAACAACCTGCTTTGCACCACGTGAAGCTGCTTCAACACCTAATGCGCCACTACCCGCATATAAATCTAAACAACGACTACCTAATACATCATATTGCAGCCAATTAAATAACGTTTCTCGAACTCTGATCGGCGTAGGCCGTAAGCCGTCAGCGTCCGGAAAAGGTAGATTACGACCGCGCCATTCTCCACCAATAATTTTGACTTTATTACTCACCCGAACCACCTACACTAATAATTTGCAATAAATTTTCCGGTACTCTGCGCTTAAAGGCAGCTTTAATATCTTCTTTACTCACCTGTGCAACTTTACTTTGAAAAGTTTCCAAATAATCTAAAGGTAACTGATAAAAAGCAATCATCGCCACATAATTCAATAATTTTCGATTATTATCAAAACGCAAAACAAAGCCCCCAGTAATATTTTTCTTCGCTGCTTCTAATTCAACCTCACTAGGTCCCTTTTCTATAAAATCATGTAGAGTCTTTTGCAATACATCGATAGCAATTTTTCTTTGCTTATTTTTCGTTTGCAAGCCCATAGTAAAAGGTCCTTTTTGAGCTAAAGGTGAAAAATAGCTGTAGGCGCTATAGGCAAGGCCGCGCTTTTCGCGAATTTCATTAAACAATATTGAAACTAGGCCACTGCCACCTAAAATATGATTACCTACATACAGAGGGAAATAGTCCTTATCTATTCTGGATAACACAGGTAAGCCCGCTAACACATGTGTTTGCGTTGACGGAAAATCAATATGCTCGACTTTGCCGCTACTCGGCAGAGTTACCGCAACTAATGGTTTAGCTGACTGGCCCCGCGCTAATGGCTCATATAGCTTTTCAGCAATATTATGTGCCTGAACTTCAGTTAAATCACCAACAATTACTAAAATTGCATTTTTAGCACCATAGTATTGCTGATAAAACTGTTTAATATCACCCACTGTTAGCGCGCCAACGGTTTCAATCGAGCCACTACTTAAATGCGCATAAGGGTGCTGACCATATAAGGCTTGAGAAAATGTTTTTTGCGCAATATGAGCAGGACGCTCTTGCTGTTGCTTTAGCTCCACTAGCGTTTGGCTTTTAATGCGCTGAAAATCATCTTCTTTAAACTGTGGCTTTGCGGCAATCGCTTGAAAGGTAGTTAAAGCCTGATCAAGTAATCGTTTATCCGTTAATGTACGTAACTGTATCTGTGCGTAATCCTTATTCACACTTGCATTATATTGCGCACCGACCTCATCGAAACGCTGAGCTATTTGATCGGCACTCCATGCGCCTGCCCCCGTTTTCAACAATCGATTAGTTAGCTTAGCAAGGCCATAGTGTTGACCATCACGCGCACTCCCCGCAGCAAATTGCAAACGTATATCAACCATCGGCAAGCCAGTGCTTTGCACAAAATAAACACGCCCACCTTGGCTGCTTTGCCAATGTTTAATCGGTGCAACAGCAAAGACCTGCGTCGCACACCAAGCCAGTAACACACCTGCAATCCATTGTTTAATGCGCATGATTAGCTCCCATTTTATTTTTAGTCGACATACTCTGCGGCTCCAAATAAGCAATGCTCAATTGTGATTCCACTAAATATTTCCCTGCCACTGTACGTACTTGCTCAGCGGTCACTTGATTAATTTTCTGCATATACGCTTCTGATGTTTGCCAGCCTAATCCCACTGTTTCATGCATCCCTAATTTCATAGCTTGATAAAACAAAGAATCTTGCTCATAAACAGAGTGCGCTAAAACTTGAGCTTTAACCCGCGCCAGTTCTTTTTCGTCAATCAGCTCTCTTTGTAAGGCACGTATTTCTGTTTTTAACGCTATTTCCATATCCAATAAACTTTTACCTTTTACTGGCGTCGCTTCAAATAAAAACAATTCCTCTAAACGCGCCCCCAAATTGTAACCAGCACCTACAGAAGTCGCAATTTTTTGACCTCGTTGTAAATGTGCCGGTAAGCGAGCACTATTACCGCCATCTAACACACCAGCAAGTACATCTAAGGCATAAGCTTCCCAGTCTTTTTCTGCGACTTTTAAACTAGGTACTTTATAGGCCATTAATAGATAAGGCACTTCCGAAGGTAATTGCACCGTCATGCGCCGAACACCTACTTGCGGCATTTCTTTTTGTGGTTTGAGTGGTTTAATAGTTCGAGCAGGAATAGCTGAAAAATACTGTTCGGCTAGCTTAAACACCTCTTCCGCCTGTACATCACCTGCTACCACGATAGTTGCATTATTCGGTGCATACCAGGCTTGATACCACTGCTGTAAATCTTCAACTTGATAGCTTTCAATATCTGACGGCCAACCAATCACAGGATTTTTATAAGGAGAATTAACATATGCCATCGCCATTAAGTATTCTTGTAACTTCGCACGCGGTTTATCTTCGGTACGCATACGTCGCTCTTCCATGACCACTTGCAGCTCTTTTTTTAATTCATCTGCGAGTAAATGCAAATGTTGCATCCTGTCTGCTTCTAGCTCAAAACTAACTGCGAGTCGTGACTTCTCCAGTGTTTGAAAATATGCGGTATAATCTCGACCAGTAAACGCATTTTCCCTGCCGCCATTTTCTGAAATAATTTTAGAAAACTCTCCTGCAGGATGCTTATCCGTACCTTTAAACATCATGTGCTCAAGCATATGGGAAATACCGGTAATACCAGAGGGCTCATAACTTGAGCCAACTTTATACCAGATTTGCGTAACAACTACAGGTGACCTATGTTGTTCTTTTACTAAAATTTTAAGTCCATTGGCTAATATACGCTCTTGGACTTCAGTAGCATTAGCACTGAATGAATAAAAAATTAAAAGTATAAAAAGACGAACTATCATTATTACCTTCTCTGAACAGTGAACGATAAAATACAATATCAAGTATATTATTTTATCTCAGATAGCTATTAAACATGACCAACAAAGCATGACAAACAAAAAAAATAATTTAACTTGGAAAAACTACCTTGAATTATGTAAGCCTAGAGTGGTTGCATTATTGGTATTTACGGCAAATGTTGGCATGCTATTGGCTGTTCCTGGCATGCCACCGATTGCACTCTTTATCTATGCAACTTTAGGTATCGGCTTAGCTTCTGCCTCGGCTGCTGCAATTAATCACTTTATAGATCAAAAAGCCGATGCCGAAATGGCTCGCACACAAAACCGCCCTTTACCTCAAGGCGATCTGAATTCAAAAAATGTACTGATTTTTGCCGCAGTGCTGGGCATTACGGCTATGTTGATACTAGTTTTTCTGGTCAACATACTAACGGCTGTACTTACCTTTGTTTCGTTAATTGGTTATGCGATTATTTATACCGTGTATTTAAAACGTATGACACCACAGAATATTGTGATTGGTGGTGCAGCTGGAGCAGCTCCACCTCTTTTAGGTTGGTGCGCTATGACTGGCGAAGTTCACCCTTATGCGCTACTGCTATTTCTATTAATTTTTGTTTGGACGCCACCGCATTTCTGGGCGCTTGCGATTGCTAGACGTAATGAATATGCAAAAGTGAACATTCCTATGCTACCTGTTACACACGGCACGGAATTTACCCGCTTACATATTCTGTTTTATACCATCTTATTGTTTATCGTCACCTTACTACCTTATCTAACAGGCATGAGCGGTTTGATATATCTGATACCTAGTGCGCTATTGAGCTTAGGGTTTATTTACTTTGCGATCAAAATGATGCTGACCAAAGAAGATAAAACAGCGATGCAAACCTTTGCTTATTCAATCGTTTATTTAATGCTGCTATTTGCTGCGCTACTGATTGATCATTATTTTAGGTATACGTTTTAAGCTTTTGCAGAGCAGCGGTTACGAAAGCAAAGTAAAATTTGGGCATGTTTCATTGAAACGCCCCTAATCTCGTTTATTTTCATTTCATGACAAAGGAGAATATTCATGAAAGTTTTTAGTCTTTTACTGCTACTTGCTCTGGTTGCAACAGCTGGGCTTGCTTTTAACAACTGGCACATTTTTATCACTCCCACAGAGCTATCGTTTGGCTTTACAACAGCCACAGTACCACTGGGGCTGATTCTGCTAGGCATAGTGATATTTATTACCGTCCTGTTCCTTATCGAAATAGTCTATTTGCAATCATCTGCTCTTCTTGAAGTGCATAACCATGCTCGGGAATTAAAGGCTAGCCGTAAGCTTATCGAGCAGGGTGAATCATCGAATTTTACTGAATTATATAAATTTTTAGAAGTCGAACTTGCGAAGCAAACGACACTTAGAGAAAGGATGAAATCTGAGATGCTAGAAAAAGTTGATCAGTTTGAAAATAATCTTTATGGGTTTATTAAACACTCAGAAAAGTCTCTTTCCTCTCGTATTGGCGAGTTAGATGGTCACCAAAAAAACCAAAACCGATAACGCGAATACTATTTTCTCTATCCTTTAAGAACTTAATTCCCACTCCCCTCTGACAATGATTCAGTTTTCAGTTTATGGCGAAGTGAAAGTTTTATAAAGATACGCTGAATCGGCGTTACCGAGCCAAGAATATAAGCCTGTATGGAGCTTAAGGAAGACAGGAAATAACAACCTCTGTATCCCTCAAACTTCATACTTTTAGGTTTTGAAAAAAACTGTAAAATCCAAAAAATAACTGTCAAATTAATTAACAGTCTTTATTTATTGAAAATAGGCTATTCAAAACTTAATGCTTGATCCTCAATTTCACCTAAGACTTCACCAAAATAATTAACTGACTGATAATATTAAATATTATTCTCAATCGAGTAGTTCCTCACGTACTGTTTAACAAAAATAGCGATTGTCTGACTCTCTTTTAGGTAATGTCCAAACAAACTATTAATATCAACCGGTGTCAGATAAACATACACTCCGACACCTGTACGCATCGTAAACTCTGCAGTTAAAGTATCTATAAACGCTAAACGACTTACTTCAACAGTACTGGATTCGTATATTGCACTCATTTTCTTCACCACTTGCTTGCTTTGTTATCTTACATATTAACAAGCATAATCCGTGCCTATTAAACAAGCTCCAAGACTACCTTGCCTGTACCATGCCCTTCCTCCACTTCACTATGTGCTTGAGCCACCTCTGCTAGCGGCATTATTTGCTCAACGCAGACCTGTAGCTCTCCTGCATCAATCAAATCAGCACATTGTTTTAAAATAACCACATGCTGATCGCGCACCTTATCTAAATGACGCAACAACGGTGTTAACATCAACTCAAAAGAAATACTTAAATTACGTACCCTAGCCTCTGATAGCTCAACCTGATCAACGGCTAATAAAGTAACAATGCGCCCAAAATGAGCAGTTAATGGAATACTTTGCGCAAAAACATCGCCACCAACAGTATCCAAGACTAAATCTACACCCTGCCCCTCTGTCAATTTATTAATGCGCTCCAAGACATTTTCTTGCTTATATAAAATGACTTCATCAACACCCAAAGACTTAACTAATTCAGCTTTTTCAGTAGAGCTAACCGTGGTAATAACTCGCGCACCTTTGATTTTAGCCAGTTGAATTGCAACATGCCCTACCCCACCTGCTCCCGCATGAATCAGCACTGTTTCACCTGCTTGCAATCGCCCGCGATCCAATAAAGCCCCCCAAGCAGTAATCAACACTAAAGGCGCAGCTGCCGCTGTCGTAAATGATGTATCAGGCATCAAACTTAACCAACGCTGATCAAGCACAGAAAATTCAGCGTAACAGCCTTGATCGTCACCTAAACCACCGTTACACGCCCATACTTTGTCTCCTATGTTAAATTTTGTGACACCCGCACCGACAGCAACAACCTCACCAGCAAGGTCACAGCCCAAGACAGCTGGCAGCTTATCAGGATAAAACATCGCCATGCGCCGCACTTTAGTGTCAATTGGATTGACACCTGCCGCATGAATCTTTACCTTTACTTGCGTAAGCTGCGTTATTCCTGGCTCTGCTATTTCTGTATATTCAAGTACGTCTGGGCTGCCCGCTTTTGTCATTATTACTGCTTTCATGGTATTCACCTTTTCAAAAAATCAATCTACTAACCAATGTTTGGGCTACCATTTTAAGCCAGCACATATAATGTAGGGTATGCATCGCATACCTTACTGCTCCGAAAGGTACGCAATGCGTACCCTACCGTAATGTCCCGCTTTAAGTGTTATAGCCAATGCTTCCGGTAATCAGCATAATCATAACGCTTTAAACAGCTAAGAACACCTGCATCTACACTGTAAATATCTGGATAGTTATAACCATTAAATCGGTTTGCCTTCACTAAAGTGTAAGCGCCTACTTTAGGAAAATTAATGGTGTCACCTATTTTTACAACTTGTGTAAAAGTATACTCACCAAAGACATCACCTGCCAAACAGGTCGAACCTACCAGCATTGCTTGATAAGTACCGAGTTCATTACT
>JAUVAA010000024.1 GCA_030591965.1 bacterium | reverse complement strand
TAAGCCACCGCTTTTTTTATGTCTTACGCCTTGTTATATAAAATAAGCACCCTTATATTAGAAAGATATATTTAAAAAATAAATGAAGGTTCCCTGTATGGAAACGAATGAAATAATAGATGTAGTCGTTGATGAAAATTTAATTCCAGTATTGCCTTTAAGGGATGTGGTGGTTTATCCGCATATGGTTATTCCTTTGTTTGTCGGGCGTGAAAAGTCGATTGAGGCGTTAGATAAGGCGATGGCAGAAGATAAGCAAATTCTGCTTGCGACTCAAAAAGAAGCCGATCTTGATGACCCTAGTTTTGAAGAGTTGCATCAAGTCGGGACTTTGGCTAATATTTTACAATTATTAAAACTGCCTGACGGAACGGTAAAGGTTTTAGTTGAAGGTGAGCAGCGTAGTCAGGTGGTCAAGTATTATGAGCAAGAGGGTTGTATTTTTGCTGAATTGACTGAAATTAATGACATATTCACGCTCGCTGATAAAGAGCTTGATGTCATGGTGCGGGCTGCAGTGGATTCATTTGGTCGCTACGTGAAATTGAATAGTAAGATTCCTCCTGAGGTTTTAAATGCCTTGTCTGGAATCGATGAGCCAGGTCGTCTTGCGGATACGATGGCTGCTCACATGAGTTTGAAGGTGTCAGAAAAGCAAGAATTGCTTGAGCTGTCTGATGTTGTAGCGCGCCTTGAAAAGCTGATGTTGCTGATGGAGAGCGAAGCAGACTTATTTGCATTAGAAAAGAATATTCGTGTTCGCGTAAAGCAGCAAATGGAAAAGAACCAAAGGGAATATTATCTGAATGAGCAAATGAAAGCTATTCAGAAAGAATTAGGCGACATGGATGATGCGGTCAGTGAAGTGGAAGAGCTGGAGCAAAAGATCGCTCAGGCAGGTATGTCTAAGGATGCAAAGGAAAAAGCAGAAGCCGAGCTAAATAAGCTTAAGATGATGTCTTCGATGTCGGCAGAAGCATCTGTCGTGCGTAATTATATAGATTGGATGCTGAACGTGCCTTGGAAAAAGAAAACCAAAGTACGTCATGATTTGAAGTTGGCTGAAGAAATTTTAGATGCAGATCATTATGGGTTGGAAAAGGTCAAAGAGCGTATTTTAGAGTATCTTGCTGTGCAGCAACGAGTGAAGTCGCTAAATGGGCCTATTTTATGTTTAGTTGGGCCACCAGGGGTAGGTAAAACGTCTTTGGGGCAGTCCATAGCGCGAGCAACCAATAGAAAATACATAAGAATGGCTTTGGGCGGGGTGCGTGATGAGGCGGAAATAAGAGGTCATCGTCGTACCTATATTGGTTCAATGCCGGGTAAGATTTTACAGAACTTATCAAAAATTAAGGTGCGTAACCCTTTGTTTTTACTTGATGAGATCGATAAGATGGCAGGCGATTTTCGTGGTGATCCAGCATCAGCACTGCTAGAGGTGCTAGACCCAGAGCAAAATAAAGCTTTTGCTGACCATTACCTAGAAGTTGACTTTGATTTATCTGATGTCATGTTTGTGGCGACGGCAAATACTATGAATATCCCTGGCCCTTTATTGGATCGAATGGAAGTTATTCGTTTGGCAGGCTATACCGAAGATGAAAAAATTAATATTGCCATGCGTTATTTAGTGCCTAAGCAACTAAAAAAGAATGGCTTACTGGATTCGGAAGTGCTGATTACGGAAGCAGTTATTCAAGATATTGTTCGCTATTATACGCGTGAGGCTGGTGTGCGTAGTTTAGAGCGGGAAATTTCAAAAATCTGTCGTAAAGTTGTTAAGCAGTTATTGCTCAAAGAGAAGCAAGGAATTGTTAATGTTGTATCAGATAATTTGTCTGATTATTTAGGCGTGCGCCGTTTTAGTTATGGTCTTGCGGAAGATAAGGATCAAGTGGGTCAAGTGACTGGATTGGCTTGGACTGAGGTTGGTGGTGAGATGTTGACCATTGAATCGGCTGTTATGTCAGGAAAAGGCAAGCAAGTATCGACCGGTAAGCTTGGCGATGTGATGAAAGAATCTATCGCGGCAGCGATGACTGTTGTGCGCGCGCGCGCTAGTATTTTAGGTATCAGTGATGAAGCATTTCAGACGCAGGATTTGCATATACATGTGCCCGAAGGAGCGACGCCAAAAGATGGGCCTAGTGCTGGTGTCGGTATGTGTACGGCGATTGTTTCAGCATTAACATCAATTCCGGTACGCGCTGATGTAGCGATGACGGGCGAGATTACTTTGCGTGGTGAAGTGCTTGCTATTGGCGGCCTGAAAGAGAAATTACTGGCTGCGCATCGAGGTGGAATTAAAACCGTATTAATCCCGTATGAAAATGAAAAGGACTTGGTTGATATTCCGGATAACGTGAAGCAAAACTTAGCAATTAAGCCGGTGCGCTGGATTGACGAGGTTTTAGAAATTGCTTTACAGTATCAGCCAGAGCCGATAAAAAAAATCAGTACTCAGGCAGAAAAGAAAGGGCTTAAGTCCAAAGTGAAATCAGTCACTGCGCATTAATTTCTTTGTGTCAAGCTGTATAGCTTGACATATCTGGTGTGTAGTTGATATAAATACGCACGGTTTGAGGGTTTTTATTTTTAGGCCGGTCGACATAATTGTATGCTGTGTAAATTACCTATGGAGAAGAATAAATGAATAAATCTGAACTTATCGATGCAATGGCTGATGCCTCGGAATTAACTAAAGCAGATGCTGGGCGTGCACTTGATGCGTTTATGTCGTCAGTTACTGATGAATTAAAAAGAGAGTATACTGACCCTAAAGATGCGCCATCTGTTGCATTAGTTGGCTTTGGAACATTTACTGTAAAAGATAGAGCTGAACGTAAAGGACGTAACCCACAAACAGGTGCTGAAATTACTATTCAAGCGGCAAAAATTCCTTCTTTTAAAGCGGGTAAAGGTTTAAAAGATAGCGTGAATGGCTAATCAAAACATTTTTTAATAAAAAGTTGCTTAATTGTAAAAAAGCATTATAATACTATTTCTTGAGTCGGGTGCTTAGCTCAGCTGGGAGAGCATCGCCCTTACAAGGCGAGGGTCGGGGGTTCGAACCCCTCAGCACCCACCACAGACTTGGAGCGGTAGTTCAGTTGGTTAGAATGCTGGCCTGTCACGCCGGAGGTCGCGGGTTCGAATCCCGTCCGCTCCGCCATATTAAGAAACCTCGACCCATTTTTGGCTCGGGGTTTTTTTTTGTTTAAAATTAAGTGTTTGTAAAAAGGGGAATGAGATATAACTCGTTCAAAGGATCTGTTTAGATAAATAACAAACAGGCGTCATATAGTTCAATCAATCGGTTAAGGCTAATCAAATGCTGTCAAAAATAAGAGAAAAAACACAAGGTACTTTTGCTTGGGTCATCTTGATATTGATTTGTGTCCCTTTTGCATTATGGGGATTGCAAAATTACACTGAGGGCGGCCAAGAAAGCGCTGTTGTTACTGTGGGTGATAAAGAGTTTGTACAGCGAGATGTAAATCAGGCTTACGCTCAATTCAAACAGCAGTATGCTGAAATGCAATTACCTGAAGAAATGTTAAAAAAACAGGCAATTGAGAAGTTAATTCGTGATGAACTTTTATTGCAGCATGTGACTGCTGAGAAGTTATCAGTTACCGATGAGACGGTGCGTAAATTTATAGCTTCGCTACAGTATTTTCAGCGTGAAGGACGGTTCGATAAGAAACAATATGAGACGCTTCTAGCTACTCAAGGCATGACGTCTGCACAATTTGTTAACCGTATCCGTAAAGCATTGCTCATGGAGCAATATCAAAAAGCGGTCACTGAAAGCAGCTTTGTTTCTCAGCATGATATTGATAGCTTCTTCAAAATTCAAAATCAAACGCGACATGTTGAGTATGTAGCTATTAACGTAAAGTCAGTTAATGAGCTTCCTACAAGCGATGAGATTAATGCTTATTACCAGCAACATGTGAATGAGTATCAATCAGCTGAACAGGTTTCAGTTGAATATGTAGAGTTATCGATGGCTGATTTGATGGCGGATATTTCCCCTACAGAAGATCAAATAAAAACCTATTACGAAGAGAATAAAGAGTTATATTCGAAAAAAGAACGTAGAAAAATAAGTCATATTCTATTTGCTAAAACAAAAGATACCACTGAAGAGCAGGCGCTAGCTAAAGCAGAGGCTGCACAAGCACGATTAGCGAATGAAAAATTCTTTGATTTAGCGGCTACTTTATCTGATGATTCATTAACTGCTAAAAGTGGTGGTGATTTAGGGTTATTTGAAATTGGCGTTATGGAGCCTGCTTTTGAAAAAGCAGCGGCGAAATTGACTTTAGGTGAAGTGTCTAAGCCCGTTAAATCTGCTTTCGGTTATCACTTAATTACTGTTACGGAGTTGGTTCCTGCGCAGACTAAAGCCTTTGCTGATGTTAAAGATGAAGCGCAACAAGCGGTGCAACGTGTTGAAGCAGAAACCAACTTCTATCAGTTAGGTGAGTCACTAACAGAAGTGAGTTTTGAGAATTCAGATAATCTACAAGTTGTGTCTAGCGATCTAGGTTTAACTATTAAACAAAGTGGGCTTTTTGAACGTAGCGTAGGTGAGGGTATTGCTAGTGAAGAGAGTATCAGAAATATTGCTTTTTCTGAGGCTGTTTTACAAGGGCATAATAGTGAGCCAGTTGAGCTAGGTGATGGTCGTTTAGTCGTTTTACGTTTATTAGAGCACCTGCCTTCTGAAGCTAAGTCGTTAGCAGCAGTGCAACAAGAAATTGTTGGCGCTATTCAAAGTGATAAAGCTAAAGCACAGGCTCGTGCAGTTGCTGAGAATATTAAGGTGCAGCTAGTTTCAGGTGTTACTTTAAGTGACGCAGTTAAAGAGCAGGGTTTGGTCGTTGCTGAAATTGCTGAGTTAAAGCGTAATAGCGGCGATTTAGCGTGGCAAGTTAACCAAGCTGTATTTAAGGCAGCTAAGCCGATAGCTGGAAAGCCAACGATATTAGTCGTTGATTCTATTGAAGGCAATCAAACGGTAGTGAGTTTATTATCGGTCGCTGATGGCGCTAAAGATGATGAGGCTGAACAGGTCAAGTTGGCTGAAGCAAATATTGCTAGAGCTTTAGGTCAGGCTGATTACGGTGCTGTGATTGAAGGTATACGCGCAGTGACTAAGGTAACAGTTAAGGAGTAAATTTCTCCCTTACTAACAGGCATAAAAAAGGGGCGATGATCGCCCCTTTTTTGTTGCTGTCGTATTATGCTGCTGCGACCAAGCGGTTTACTTTAAAAACTTAAGATGAAGCAATGCCTGCAATATTGTAACCGCCATCAACATAAGTAATTTCGCCGGTTACACCAGATGCCAAATCAGAACAAAGAAAAGCAGATACATTACCTACTTCTTGAATCGTTACATTCTTCTTTAATGGCGCAGTATCAGCTGCTTTACTTAGCATGGATTTGAAGTTATTGATACCTGCTGAGGCGAGTGTCTTAATTGGGCCGGCAGAGACGGCATTAACACGTGTACCTTCAGCGCCTAAAGCCACCGCCATATAACGAACGTTAGCTTCTAAACTGGCTTTAGCAACCCCCATAACATTGTAGTTTGGAATTGCACGCTCAGCGCCTAGGTAGCTTAATGTCAGTAATGAACCATTGCGCCCAGCCATCATTTCTCTGCCAGCTTTAGCTAGAGCTGTGAAGCTATATGAGCTGATATCGTGGGCAATTCTAAAGTTTTCGCGTGTTGTGGCGTTAACAAAGTCACCATCAAGCGCATCTCTAGGGGCGAATGCAACAGAATGCACGATACAATCTAAACTATCCCAGTGCTTGCCTAGTTCAGTGAAGACGTTGTCGATTTGTTCATCGCTGCTTACATCACATTCGATAGTGATATTAGAATCACATTCTGCAGCCATTTTCTCCACGCGGCCTTGTAATTTTTCATTTTGAAAAGTAAAAGCGATATTTGCACCTTCGCGGTGCATTGCTTGTGCAATACCCCATGCAATTGAGCGGTTACTGGCTAAGCCAACAATAAGTACGCGTTTGCCTTGCATAAAACCCATTTTTATTTCTCCAGTAAGTGTTATAAATTTATTTAACTCGCTAAGTATCTACGAGCTATTTACATAAGTCCAGCTTTTATAGGTGCTGGCGAGTTAGTTAATAATCTTTCTTTTGGCGTATTTGTGAGCGCTCAACTAAGGCGAAAAATTGTTCTAGTTGATTTTGTTCTTTAATTGATTTGAGCTGGTTAAAGTGTCCGCCAACCAGAAGTTTGGTTCGGCTATTACTATAGGGTTTAGAAGAGCGGATAATTAGGTCAAAGTGAATAGCGATATCATTGGGCAGAGTGAGTGTGCAGTTATTTAATTGATCTCCACGGATCAGTCTTGAGTTGCTGCTATTAACAATAAGTCCTATGCCGCTGCGAGATATATCGCAGACTATGCCGCCGATGGTAAAGTGAGTTCTATTGGAGGTACCTTGAAAGGTTAGGTTATAAGCGCTAATAGCTATCCGAGGCGAGGTTCGGCGTTGTGGATAGTAAATGCGCTTAGGTAAGGGGGCATTAAAGAAGTGTTCGCCTAGAGATTCGGCTGGGGATATGTCTGTTAGGGATATAGATAAATGTATGTTGTTTAGGAATGTCGTTAACTTGAGTTCTTTACATTGCCTTAGCCGCGTATTACCTGAACTAGGCACTAGTTCATCTAGTAGAATTTTTTGTTTATCTGCCTGCACTTCCATGATATGTGACGTGTAGGTTTCACCTGATCCCTGTAGCTCAATACTACAAAAAGCAGTTTCAGCTTCAATCTGGCTAAGTAAGTGTATTATTTTAGCTGGGTCGGTCACAAAATTAGGATTGTGGTTTTCTATAATTGGGTCAGCTTCTTCGGTAATTGTCTTTTTAGCGAAGATTTTTTTAATCAATGTAAGCATAAGCAAAGAAAGGGCGTTAGAAAAATAGAATTATATTGATTTAAACATCGCTTTCACCTGAGTCTATTGTCTTATCGCTATGATGAGTACTGGGTAAGCTTAAGTTTTTACGGACATCTAAACTAAATTTTATGCCTATAGGTGAAATTACGCCTTTACCTATAGAGCTCAGTGTCAGTGCTGTCATCGTAGCTGCTTTTTGGAAGTCAGAGCATTTGCGCATCAGTAAGGAAAAAATGAATAAAACTTCGCCTTCATTAATTTCATTGTTTTTGATCATATATTCGGCCATTTCAGATAGCTGTATATAAGCTTTGATTCTCTTTTTTCGGTTGATAAAGCCTATGCCTGGCATGTTTTTAAGTAGCTTCTCGTAGGCTTCCGTAGTCTTTCTTTCTCGATCTTCTTCGTGCATAAAATAGCCCTTTGTTTCTTAACTGGAAACAATTAGTTTAATACCATAGGTATTGTTGATTAATAAAAACAGAGTAAAATACTCAGCATTAGAGAAATAAAGTCTCTACCTTTTTAGAATATATTTTAACAGGATATTAGCATGACAAACCTTAATAGAGACATTGCAACCGGTATTTTATTTATTGTTGGGCTTTGGGGGTTTATTTCTGGCCAGTTTATTATTTCAACAGTCTTGTTTGCTAGTACAACTGTTTTAAGTAATATCATGCCCAAAGCAGAGCTAAACTAATTTTTAAGCGTTTTATTCAGTAGTAGATGTAAAATTTTTAACCTCCTCGTGTTATAAGAGCTATTTTATCAGCTCTACTTTGTGCCCTCTTTGTCTTTAAGACTCAGAGGGCTTTTTTTTGTCTGGAGATAAGGGTTATACTTATTTGCTATGTTAAATAAACAACTGGTTGCACTAGAGAAGAAGTTAGGGGTTTCGACATTAACTCAAATTATTGAGCCTTTTATACAAGAGCAGGGAATTGAACTTTACTTAAAGCGAGACGATTTATTGCACCCGGTTATTTCTGGTAATAAATGGCGTAAACTTAAATATATATTGGAGCACGCACTAGCACTAAAGACGCACAAAATTATTTCCATGGGTGGCGCGTATTCCAATCATTTACATGCTTTAGCTTATGCTGGTAAATTATTAGGCATACGGACGGAAGCGCGCATTCGCGGTGAGCGTCCTGAGGTATTAAATCCCACTTTAAGCGATATGCTAAATTGGGGAATGCATTTGGAATTTGTTTCTCGTAGTGATTATCGTTTGTTGAGAGCATATAAAGCATACGATACTTTGCCTGGTTTACAAGAAGGCGAATATTGGCTGCCTGAAGGAGGAGCAATGGACTTGGCTTTGCTGGGCGTTGCTGAATTGATCGCAGAAATTGATTTAGATTATGATGCTTTATGCGTGCCTTGCGGTACTGCGACGACGTTGGCGGGGATAGTGAGTGCTGTGCCTAATGATAAACAGGTGTTTGGCTTTGCCGCGTTGAAAGGTGCAGCTTATTTAAACGACGAGGTAAAGTCTTTATTAAAAAATACCGCGTGTCATAATAATGAATGGGTTATCCAATTACAATACCACTTTGGTGGCTTTGCTAAAATAAGGCCAGAGTTATTGCAATTTATACAACAGTTTGAACAAACGCAGAGTATAAAATTAGAGCCGATTTATACAGGAAAAATGCTGTATGGCATTTATGATTTAATTAGCCAGGGTTATTTTAAGTCAGGACAAAGAATTATTGCTATTCATACCGGTGGTTTGCAGGGTAATCGTGGTTTTAGTTCTTGATAAATTTAGGCATATTTGAGATCAAGGGAAACAGTGAATAAGACTATGACAGAAAACAAAGAATATATAGAAAGTACTGAAACCACAGAGATTGTTGAGACAGTAGACCTTAATGATCCTGCCTTATATTTTAATCGTGAACTCAGCCTTTTAGAGTTTAATGATCGTGTTTTAGCACAAGCAAAAAATGAAAACTTACCTTTATTAGAGCGCTTAAATTATTTATGCATCTCTTGTTCTAATTTAGATGAATTTTATGAGGTTAGAGTTGCTAGCGTTATTCAATTAGCAACTTTAGATCCATTGGCGACGATGTGTGATGGCTTAAATGCGCAAGAGCAGTTAGATGCTATTGCACCTAAGGCGCATAAGTTAGTTGATGAGCAATATCGAGTGCTTAATGAACTACTTATTCCTCAGTTAGCTGAGCAGAAAATTCGTTTTATTCGTCGTAATGAGTGGACAGCTAAGCAGAGAGGCTGGCTAAAAACGTTTTTTCATGAAGAATTACTACCTATTTTAACGCCAGTAGGTTTAGATTCTGCGCACCCATTTCCGCGTATTTTAAATAAAAGTTTAAACTTTATTATTTCCTTAACAGGTAAAGATGCATTTGGGCGTAATAGTGGCCGTGCAATTCTTCAAGCTCCTAGAGCGCTACCTAGAATTATTCAGTTACCTAGTGAAGAAACGGGTAGCGGGGAATATGATTTTGTATTTTTATCTTCGATTATTCATGCCTTTGTTGATCAATTGTTTAATGGTATGACGGTCAAATGTTGTCATCAGTTTAGAGTAACACGTAATAGTGATCTTTTTGTTGATGATGATGCCATTGACGATTTGCTGAATGCGGTAGAAGGCGAATTAGCCATGCGTAATTATGGGGATGAAGTGCGCCTGGAAATTGATGCGAATTGTACCGAAGGCACTGTTCAGTTTTTAGCTGCACGTTTTGGAATTGCTGCAGATCAAGTCTTTTTAGTCGACGGGCCTGTTAATTTGAGCCGGGTACAAGAAATATCCAGCTTGGTAGATCGTCCTGATTTAAAGTTTATGCCTTATAAAGCATCGATTCCAGCTGCCTTATCGCGTAATAAAAACTTTTTTGATGCGATTAAAAAGCAAGATATTTTACTGCACCACCCTTATGAGTCCTTTGCGCCGGTGATTGATTTTATACGGCAGGCATCTGCTGACCCAGATGTCCTCGCTATTAAACAAACGTTATATCGAACTAGTGCCGACTCGCCTATTGTTAATGCCTTGCTAAAAGCGGCACGGGCAGGAAAAGAAGTGACCGTTGTGATTGAGTTACGTGCTCGATTTGATGAAAAAGCTAATATTACGCTTGCGGCTAAATTACAAGATGCGGCTGTTCATGTGGTTTATGGGGTGGTTGGTTATAAGACACATGCCAAGATGTGCTTAGTGATTCGGAAAGAAGGTAAACAATTTCGCGATTATGTGCATCTAGGAACCGGTAATTATCATCCTAATACTGCACGCTTTTATACCGATTATGGCTTATTCACTAGTAATAAAGAGTTGTGTGAAGATGTCAGGAAAGTTTTTTGGCAATTAACCAGTTTAGGGAAGGTGACTAAGCTGCATAAGTTATTGCAATCTCCTTTTACTTTGCATAAAGGTTTGATAGCAAAAATTGAGCGAGAAATCGAATTTGCTAAAAAAGGTGCACCCGCTAAAATCATTTTTAAAGTCAATTCAGTTGTAGAAGGCCAGATTATTCAAGCTTTATATCGTGCCTCTCAGGCAGGTGTGGAGGTAAAGCTTATTGTGCGTGGTATTTGTTCTTTGCGCCCAGGTATTGAAGGTGTCTCTGATAATATAGAAGTACGTTCTGTTATCGGTCGATTTTTAGAGCATACGCGTGTTTATATGTTCGAAAATGGCGGTAATCAAGAGGTCTATGCCGCGAGTGCAGATGTAATGAATCGTAATATGTTTAGACGTGTGGAAGCTTGTTTTCCTATTGAGCATAAAGCGTTAAAAGCACGTGTATTAGCTGACTTAGGTTTATATCTAAAAGATAATGCTGGCTCGTGGATTATGCAGAGTGATGGTAGCTATGTGCAAAGTATCGTGCCAGAGGGTGAAGACATTTTTCAAGTGCAAAATGCATTAATGGAACAATATTCCAGCTAAATAGAGTTTTATATGGTTGCATAAAGCGAGCTATAAGTCACAATTAGTTTGAGCTTGAAAGGCTATATTAAGAATACTTTTTTAATTTTTAAGGTGATTTATGAGAGATTTAAAACGGTTTTGTGTTTATTTGACAACATTGGTATTTTTGGTTTTTATTGCAGGGTGTGATAGTTCTTCACCTGATAATGAGAACCCTCCTCCTAGCCAAGAAGCGACTACATTGGTGCTAGGTATTACGGATGCGCCTATTGATGATGCTAAGTCAGTGGTTATAACGGTCACAAGTATTGAAATATCTAAAGATGGTGAGGGCTGGGAGGAGTATTTTAATGCTAATAATGAGGGCGAAGAGGAGAAGAAGATTGATCTATTAGAGTACTCTAAAGGTAAAGTGTTTTTGTTTGATGGACAGGAATTTAATGCGGGTGAATATGGTCAAATACGCTTATATTTAAGTGAAGCTCCTGAGAAAAATACCATTACCTTATTAGATGATACTATACATAATTTAGATATAAACTCTGGTATCAGGAATAATGGAGTAAAGTTGGTTTCTGGGTTTGAAATTAAAGACGGCGTAACAACCTCGTTAACGATTGATTTCGATGTGAGAAAGTCTATTGTTGTAAAAAAGCCTAATAGAACTCCACCAATATACTCATTAAAGCCAACGCTTAAACTTATTACCAATGATTTATCGGGAAATATAATTGTAACTGAAGATATTATTGACGTTAAAGATGTGGTTTATTATTTGTACCCAACTGGCAGGACGAATGCCGAGATTGAGAGTGAGTTAACAGAGGAAGAGGCAAGTCTGGATGAGGGTTTGGTTGCATTTGCAGGGTCTGTCAGTTCTGGGACATCTTTTATCGATACAGAAGATAACAATTTAATAAAAGTAATATTCCCTTTTATTTCATATGGTACATATGACTTGTATGAAATGGGTACTGATGGCGAGTTGATATATCCTCCCAAGAAAGAAGATATAACACTCTCAGCTGATGATAATGGAGAAGTCATTATTTCTGAGTAAAGCTTCACAAAAGTAGTGCTAAACTAAGGGTCTATTTATAGGCCCTTTTTTATGGGAAAAGAGAAGGTTTACATAAGTTATATTTTTTAAAAAGAGCTAATGAGAGATTTATTTAAATTTTTTCCAATATGGCTACTAAGTTTAGTATTATTAGCTTGTAGTGATGGCGTGTTGAATAACCCTTATCCTGAAGAGCAAGTCGATCAGCAGTCCGTTTTATATTCCTCTTTTTCTGGTCGGCCTAAGCACTTAGATCCCGCAAAAGCCTACAGCTCCAATGAATATGCTTTTATTGGTCAAATCTATGAGCCTCCATTCCAGTATCATTACTTAAAGCGCCCTGATGAATTAGAGCCGTTAACCGCTAAAAGTATGCCTGAAATTCATTATTTTGATGCTACAGGCCAGCCGTTAGCGGAAACCAGCACGAGTGATGAAGTTGCTTACTCTGATTATATTATTGAGATTAAACCAGGAATTCAATTTCAGCAGCATCCAGCCTTAGCTGTTAATCAGCAAGGGGAATACCTTTATCATCAACTGAATGCAGTGCAACTAGAAGACATTCAGTTATTATCTGACTTTAAACAAACCGGAACACGAGAGTTAACGGCAGCTGATTATGTGCAGCAAATTAAGCGCCTAGTGCATCCAGAAATCTCCTCACCGATTGCTGAATTAATGAAGCAATATATTGTTGGCTTAGGTGATTATGCTCAGGTCATAAAAGGTAAACCACGCACAGCTTTAAAAGGTAACAATATTAACGGTGTTGAAGTACTTGATAAATATCGTTATAAAATCCGTATCAAAGGCAAATATCCGCAATTTATATTTTGGTTGGCCATGCCATTTTTTGCACCTATGCCTTGGGAAGCGGACGAGTTTTATTCACAAAAGGCCTTAATCGATAAGAATATCACTTTAGATTGGCAGCCTTTAGGGACAGGACCTTATATGTTAGAGGAAAATAATCCTAATTTACGTATGGTCATGCTTAAAAATCCGAATTTTCATGATGAGTTTTATCCGAGCGAAGGCGAAGCAGAAGATAAAGTGAGTGGCATGCTAGACGATGCTGGTAAGCGCTTACCGTTTATCGACAAAGCGATTTATCTCTTAGAAAAAGAAACTATTCCTTACTGGAATAAATTTTTGCAGGGCTATTATGATGGCTCGGGTATTGCTTCTGATAGCTTTGATCAGGCCGTGCAATTTACCGGTGACGGCGAGGTTGCACTGACTGCGGGCATGCAAGCTCAAGGTATACAATTGCAAACAGCAGTTAATAGCTCAACCTTTTATATGGGCTTTAATATGCTCGATTCCGTTATTGGTGGTAGCAGTGAGCAATCACGTAAATTACGCCAAGCGATTGCTATAGCCGTGGATTATGAAGAATATATTTCCATTTTTAATAATGGCCGTGGTGTTGCCGCGCAAGGCGTTATACCGCCTGGTATTTTTGGCTACAGTGCAGGCGAGGTAGGCGTTAATCACTATGTTTACGATTGGCATAATGGTCACGTGCAACGCAAACCTTTAACTACAGCGTCAACTCTTATGCAAGAAGCGGGTTATGCTAATGGTATAGATCCAAAAACGGGTGAGTCTTTAATTTTATATTTAGATACTGCTGCGAGTGGCCCAGATGACCGTGCGCGTTTAAATTGGTATCGCAAACAGTTTGCTAAATTAGGCATACAACTGGTAATTAGAGCAACGGATTACAATCGGTTTCAGCAGAAAATGCGTGATGGGAATGCGCAGATTTTTATGTGGGGCTGGAATGCCGATTATCCTGATCCAGAAAATTTCTTTTTCCTATTATATGGCCCAAATGCGAAAGTCGTTCATGGTGGTGAAAATGCAGGCAATTATCAAAACCCTGAGTTTGATCGACTATTTAAACAAATGAGCTATATGAACAACGGCCCTAAGCGACTCGCTGTGATTCGACAAATGCAAGAACTCATACGCTATGATGCCCCTTGGGTTTTTGGTTTACATCCGAAAAGCTTTTCTCTCTACCATAGCTGGTATCACAATTTAAAGCCTAATTTGATGGCGAATAATGGTTTGAAATATAGGCGCATAGAAGCGCAAAAACGTGAAAAATTGAGACTGCAATGGAATCAGCCGGTATTTTGGCCAATCGTGTTAATTGTTTTGTTATTGATAGCCCTTATTTTTCCAGCTGTACGTAGTTTTCAGCGCCGTGCTAAGGAGACGATTAAATAATGTTTAATTATATTCTACGTCGTATTTTGTATGCTTTTCCTTTGCTATTAGGAGTAAACATCCTTACCTTTATGCTCTTTTTTATCGTCAATAGCCCTGATGATATGGCGCGCATGCAATTAGGGCAAAAGCATGTGACTGAACAAGCGATTGATAACTGGAAATTGCAAAGGGGCTATCAGTTGCCGTTATTAATCAATCAAGAAGTAGCTGGGCTAGAAAAAATAAAGCAGACGATTTTTTATCAAAAATCTTTACGTTTATTTGTCTTTGATTTTGGTATTTCAGATAGTGGACGGCATATTGGTGCAGATATACAGCAACGTATGTGGCCGAGTTTAGCCATTGCTTTGCCGTCGTTATTAGTGGGCTTGTTAGTCAATATCAGCGTGGCATTAATGATGGTTCTGTTTCGCCAGAGTTATTTAGAGTTTGGCGCGGTTGTGCTGTGCATTATTATTATGTCCATTTCCTCTTTGTTCTATATTATTGGCGGGCAATTTATCATGGGTAAGTTGCTCATGTTAGTGCCTATTTCTGGCTATGACACTGGAATGAATGCTTTCAAATTTTTGATACTGCCAGTATTGATCAGTGTCGTATCAGGCGTGGGAGCTGGCGCGCGTTGGTATCGCACCTTATTTTTAGAAGAGATTGAGCAAGACTATGTACGTACTGCACGGGCTAAAGGTTTGACGGAAACTCAAGTGCTCTTTAAACATGTCTTAAAAAATGCAATGATTCCGATTTTAACGGGGGTTGTCGTGGTTCTACCACTATTATTTATGGGTAGTTTGATTACTGAATCATTTTTTAGTATCCCCGGGTTGGGCAGTTATACGATTGACGCTATTAATAGTCAGGACTTTGCCATAGTGAGAGCGATGGTTTTTCTGGGGTCGGTACTTTATATTATTGGCTTATTATTGACGGATATTTCTTATACCTTAGTGGATCCGCGAGTGCGCTTATCTTAATAACTGATGTTACGCAGTTTTAATATTGAATATTATTCCTTTATTGTTTCAATCGCTCTAGCTTGGTAATACAGAGACGGTTGTAATGTGAGGATTTTATAGGGCATGCGTAACATCAGTTAATAAGCATAGGTGGTACCTACATAAGCCTAAAAGCCTTCTCCGAAATAAGATAAAGCTTTGATTTTATTCTCCTCTCCCCAGCCCTCTCCAGCAGGAGAGAGAGCTGTTATGGGTAGCTTCTCATTACAGCTGTTTTTTTAGCTTGCCATTCCTGCATGCTGTTAGCAGGAATCTATAGTGTATGTATGGATTCCCGGTTAAAGATTTAGGGAGTGACGGCTATTACAGTGATTATTTATTGGGATTGGTATTAGGCTTGGGTAAATAATAAGTCAATCGTAGGATGCGGCTTTAGCCCGTTAATATTTAGTTATAACAGGCTGAATTTATGCCCTGCCATTTGTTAATAAAACACAAGCATATTAGGAATATGCTATTAATAATCGCGCCTTTTTAGTAAGATAAGCACAAAATTTAATTCACGCTAGGATATTTCTTATGAATAAAAAAATGATCACATTAGCTTTGGGTATCACTGCTTTTTCAAGTGTACCGATGATGGCACAAGCAGGTAGTGTTGAAGCAGGCAAAGATGCTTTTGAAGCATGTCGTGGCTGTCATACTTCACCTAGTACAAGTAATGTTTACCCCACGTATTATGTGCCTAAAGTGGGTGGTCAGGTTGCAGGCTATACGGTAGCGGCTTTAAAAGCCTATCAAAAATCAGAGCGTCCTCACCGCACAATGATGGCGAATGTTTATGATTTATCTGATAAAACGATCGAAGATATTGCGGCTTATTTAGCAACGGCTACCGGTTCTGCTCGCGCTAGTGCTAATGGCGGCGATGCCGCAAAAGGTAAGAAATTGGCAGAATCTTGTATGGCTTGCCATAACGATGATACTAATGCTGGCGTGACTAACCCAAGGTTGGCTGGACAGCACCAGAACTACCTAGAGAAAGCAATGCAAGGCTATCAATCAGGTGCACGTAAAAATGCATTGATGCAATCTATGGTACAAGGCTTATCAGAAGATGAAGTTAAAGATATTGCGGCGTACTTTACTAGCTTGAAAGGTTTAACTGCCGTTAAGTAAGCTTAGCTAAAAGGTGGATTATATTTTTAATCCGCCTTTACTATTTTTGGGCTTACACTTAAGGCGAAACATTAAGGTAGGGTACGCATTGCATACCTCTCGGTGTAATAAGGTATGCGGAGCATACCCTACATAAATTGTACCGGCTTAAAATACTAGCCTTGTTTTTAAAGTAATTGTCGAAGAACTATCTTTCCCTCCCTTTTTATTCGCTGAATCGATCCAGTTTTGTACTATAAATTCTAAAGATTGATTACCTAAGTTTTCTTGTATATTCCTCGCTCCTTATCGAGATCAATATCCAAAAAATTATTCGCAAGAGAAGCTTTTGCGCATAAAATGACATACCTTTAATATTTGTCGCTAGCGACAAGATATAAATTTCATTTGCAGCTATGTAATAGCATAATATTTTAATTGAGAGAGAAAAATGGCAGAAACAGTAGAAGAACTAACCGTTACTTATGAAGATGGTGGAATAGAGACAGTTAAAGAGCTAGATAAAAAAGTGTTAACGAAAGGCGCTTGGGCAACTGTTATTTACCGTTACCAAGACTGGAATAGAACAAAAGAAGAATACATCGCTGATAAATTCACTATTCGCCGTTATCAAAAACGTGATGGAGAATATCAGCAGAAATCTAAATTTAATATCTCTAGTGAGAAGCAAGCAAAAGAAATTATAGTTGCCCTAGAAAGTTGGTTGGCTGAGTAATTTTACGCTTGAATTGAGCATGAATAAGCTGATTTCGAGATAAACAAATTTAGACAACAACTTCGTCATTCCCGCAGTTTTTGGGCGGGAATCTACTATTTAAGCATATAGGTTCCTGCTAAAAGTAGGCAGGATGACGACATAAATAGGGTTATTTCTTAACCCGAGCAGGTAAAGATTCCGCCTCTTTAAGCCGCCACATAAAAACTAGCAATACACAGCCTAAGGTCAGTAGCATTAGCTGTAACGGCAATTTCCCATGCAGTACCCCGATAGACACTGAAAAAGTAAGCACAACCATAAGCATGGCCTTAACCTTAGAGGCTCGGCTAATTGAACGGCTTTCTTCCCATTGCTGCAATGCCGCACCAAACCAGCGATTATTTAATAGCATCTGATGGAAGCGTGGTGAACTATTAGCAAAACAAGCCAATGCGAGAATCAGAAACGGCGTGGTAGGTAAAATAGGCAATACCGTACCAATGATGCCTAAAGCCAGAAATAGCAGGCCAGAAACAAGTAATAGATATTTTTTAATACGTTTGCGCATAGACGGCTGTTCCAGATTCAGAAAGGTTTAGTTTATATCTTTCGCTGCGAGCGGTTTTGCAATCCAATAGCCTTGCGCCATATCACAGCCACTTTCGGCTAAAAATTGTAATTGTTCTGGTGTTTCTACACCTTCTGCAACAACCTTTTTACCTAATGCGTGAGACATGGCCAATATCGCATGAATCACGGCTTGATCTTCCTTGCTATTAAGTAAATTATGAATAAAAGAGCGGTCGATTTTGATAAAGGACGCAGGTAAATTTTTCATATAAGATAGAGAAGAATAACCTGTGCCAAAATCATCAATAGCAATTAAAATGCCAGCATTGACTAATTGGCGCATGACTTTAATCGCTACTTCCGCTGATTTCATTAAGGCGCTTTCGGTAATTTCAATTTCTATCCATTCTCGCTGCGCACCGGTGTTATCGATTTGAGTTATGATCTTGTTTGCCAAGTCTAAGTTGATAAGTTCTACAGCAGAAATATTGACAGCTATTTTGCCAAAGTCAAAACCAGCCTCCGACCAAAGGACTGTTTGCAAGCAAACCGCAGTCATTACCCAGCGACTAAGCTCGACAATAAGCCCTGACTCTTCCGCTAAAGAAATGAACTCAATAGGGGGTATTGTACCTAATTCAGCATGGTGCCAGCGCATTAATGCTTCGTAGCCAATGGTTTTATTGGTTTTTAGGCAAAACTTCGCTTGATAAAAAATCTTTAATTCAAAGTCTTGAGTATAACAATCTTGTGCAAGTGCCTTATGCAAGTCTTGTTCTAATATAAGGCGGCGGTTATTAACGTAAATTTGCTCAGAAGAACAAAATGCGTAGCCTTGCTTTGCTTTTTTTGCAAAATACATGGCACTATCCGCTTGCTGTAGCAATGTTTTTACATTATTGCCATCGGCAGGGTAAATGGCAATACCAATACTAGAGCCTAAAATAAATTGCTGTTCATTAAGTATATAAGGTTGTAATAAATGCTCCAATACTTTTTTAGCTACGATTTCAGCTGCAGTAGCGTCTGTATCCGGCAAAATCAGCGTAAATTCATCCCCGCCAACACGTGCTGCAAGATCTGAGTCACGTAAGTCAGCTAGTAGGCGGTTAGCAGTTTCCTTAAGCACTTCATCACCAGCTGCATGACCTAAATTATCATTAATAATTTTAAAGCGGTCAACATCTAAAAATAGTAAAGTGACTGGGGATTTATGCCGGTGAGCAAGGGAAAGTGATTGTTCAAGTCGGTCTAAAAATAAGCGGCGATTAGCTAAACCCGTTAAATCATCATAATACGAGAGCCAGTTAAGTCGCTCCTGTGCTTGTTTTAATGTAGTGATATCGTGTGCAATACCTTCTAGACCAACACATTGCCCTGAGGCATCGAGTATTGGACTTTCTAAAACCTCAATGCAGCGTTTATTACCTTTTTTATCAAATAGTTCAACCTTATAAGCAGGTACTTTTTCACCGTTCAAACTACGCCTTGTGTAGTCATCAACCAAGGCGTTACCTGGATGATTAGTTTGATAAGTGCTGTAATGTTGTAAAAATTCAGCAACACTATAGCCTAAAATTGTTGTGATTGAAGGGCTTAAATAAGAAAATACGCCATCTAAGTCATGTTGATAAAAGAAGTATTCATCATGTAAGTTTTCTACTAAACTACGATATTGTTGCTCACTTTTGTGTAGTTGTTCAGTGCGCTGCAAGACTTGAGATTCTAAGTTTTCTTTTAAGTGTTCAAGTGCGTTATTAGATTGTACAAGTTTATTTTTGGTCCTGTTAATGCGTTTATTTTGATAACGTATTTGTCTAATCCATAGTAGTAATGCAATAACAATGAATAGCAAAGGGGTAATAAACTTACTAATAGTTGCGTAATCAATAGGTAGCTCCAGTTGAGTATGCCACCTTTTATTAATCGTTTGTTTTTCTTCAGGTGTTAATGTATTTAAGCCTTTTTGTAAAATCGTGGCCAAAATAGGCCAATCATTACGTACAGCAATACTTTCATTAGCACTATTACGGTCATAAAAAGCACCAAATTTAAGTTGTGTTAGTAGATATTTATCTTGCAAATAAGCGCTAGCGGCAAAAAAGCTGATAGCCGCATCGGCTTGTTCACTTTCGACAGCTTCTAAAGCATCATGCATGCTATCGACATAAAAAGGCGTGATGCTGGGGAATTCGTTCAGGATACGGGTTGAATATTGATAGTCTTTCACTAGCGCCACGATTTTCCCCGGAAGCTGGTTGCGATTAGTGATTTGTTGGCCATTTTTATTGGTAATAATGGCTAATGATTTAAATACATAAGGCTGGGTAAAGGCAAAGAACTGAAGGCGTTCTGGTCTGTTAACCATGGTAGCAACGACATCAACTTCTTTGTTGATTGCAGCTATATAAACCTCTTTCCAAGCAGTACGGTCATCTACTTGGAACTGAATATCCAGCTTCTGACTGATTAATTGCAGTGTGTCATAAGCGATCCCAGTCAATTTCCCATTGTCTGTAAAGCTATAAGGAGGGAACTCGCCGTCGAAAGCAATACGAATAGGCTGGTGCGTATCTAGCCATAAGCGTTCCTCTGTTGTTAATTCAACAGATTGAGTCCTGTCTGCGGCGGCTCTATTTTCTTGAGTAATGCTCTGTGGAATAGCTGAGACAGGTAGAAGAATTAGGAGTAGCGCGATTAGACGCAAAAAATATGAATTCAATATATCTCAGTGTATTTAATTAGTAACACTCTGAGTATAGTCTAACGCTTTAGTTAAGGCAAAAATGCTAAGTACCAAGGTAAAATTAAATTAACCTTTTTAGTCGGAGATTAATTTCCAATAAAATAATCATGAATTAAACAAAGTTTGGGTGAAATTACACCGAAAAATAGTTTTTCTAGCATAAAATGTGTTTTTTACACTTTCAACAAACTTTAAATTAATTATGCGTGAGTACTTAAAGGACTGAAGTTTCCCCATAATTATTTATGGTAAAATTGAAACCATGCCGCAACTATATGAAAAAAATAGTCTTTTCATTCGTTTCAAATGCTTTCGCCTAAGGGGAATTAAATAGGGGTTTGCTATAAACATGGCAAAACCACCTAAAATAAACCTCGACACGCCAGCATTGTGTACTTTAGCTACTCAATAATTGGGAAACTTCAGATTATGAATAACCATAAACTTTTATCTTTATCATTGATTGCAGTCACTACTTTATTGTCTGCTTGTAGTAGCTCTCCTGATGCTAACTTTTATACCTTAAACACAATAGACAGGAATGCTACGCGACCTACAGCAACAATGAAAACTCCAAATGTTGTTGTTAAAGTGGGGCCAGTCTCAATTCCTGATACGCTGGATCAATCTCAGCTTGTTTCTCGTACTGGAAAGAATAGGCTGAAAATAGATGAATATAACCTCTGGAGCGGTGACCTTCAAAGTGATATACAGCGGATTATTGGAGAGAATATATCGATATTGCTTCCCACGGATCAGGTTACTTTAAGTCAGGAAATAATACTATCGCCAGTCGATTTTCAGGTCATTGTTAATGTGCGAGAGTTTGATGGGTCATTAGGCGGTATTGTCACCTTGAATGCTGACTGGGTAGTAGCTCATAAAGGTAAAGAAAAATCCGTGATAGCCAAAAAGTCGGTGTTGCAGGAAAGTACTGATGGCGTGGACTATCAAGCTTATGTTGCAGCCCAGAGTCAATTACTAGAAGAGCTAAGCCGAGAAATATCTGATGAGATTAGAAAGCAGTTGGCTAAGTAAAGTTTTGGCTATATCTGCATTAGCTGTTGGTAAATACCATTAGCCCCCGCGACTTCTACCAGAAATTGCTGTGGATCCATTGCTTTGGTATGAGAATCCAGCCATCGCTGCCAGCCAAGATTCACTTGCCTCTGGAAAAGGGTGTGCAACCCAAGTTGCATTAGCTCTATGGTTTTTATCTGGACTAAGCCAAAAACAGCCACAGTGAAACTAACTCAAAAAACCCTTAAACAGTTAGGTATTGAGCGTAACGCAGGCTATATTACGTACATTAGAGAATTCAGGTCTAGTGTCTGTTATACGAAAACAAGACTCGAGCCCTTTAGTTACCATTAATAACGCAAACAAAACCTTCCCATGAAAACCATAGGCCTTAAGGAGGCTGCTACTAGGCTGTCGAAATGCCCGCTATATTGAAGCTATACTTTTCCCGTTTTTTGGATTTCAATTTCACTAAAAAAAGCTTGGCGATTTTTGCGCACGGTATAAGGTATGTTCTCTTTCTCCCACACTTTCAAATCATTGTGACAAGCTTCGATTAAAGCTTGCGTAATGAGGGGGCCATTTAAATTTCCACAAAGTGCTGG
>JAUVAA010000030.1 GCA_030591965.1 bacterium | reverse complement strand
TGGTAGCTCGTCGGGCTCATAACCCGAAGGTCGTAGGTTCAAATCCTGCCCCCGCTACCAGATATTTAAAGGCTCCTTTTAAGGAGCTTTTTTGTTTCTAGTTTGAATATTAAAAATATTTTTATTATTTAAAGTATTTTTAAATTAAGCTTGCTAGAAGTGGATAAAGCAGTATAATAATAAAGATCAATCGCGGGGTGGAGCAGCTTGGTAGCTCGTCGGGCTCATAACCCGAAGGTCGTAGGTTCAAATCCTGCCCCCGCTACCAGATATTTAAAGGCCCCTTTTTAGGGGCTTTTATGTTTCTAGCTTCTAGTGAAGAAGTTATATGTTCGGTTTTCAATGGAAGAGGCTATAGCCTCTTTTTTTATGTGTGTAAGAAAGTGAGGCGTGATGAAGCAAGCTCCTGAAATTTTGCTTAAATTAATAGAACCGGTCGTGGAAGGCTTGGGGTATGAGTGTGTTGGGGTTGAATACAATCCTCATCCTAAGCATGGAATGCTACGTATTTTTATTGATAGAGAGCAAGGTGTAGGTATGGAAGACTGCACTGCTGTGAGCCATCAAGTAAGTGGGGTTTTAGATGTTGAAGACCCTATTGCAGGTGAATATAATTTAGAGGTTTCATCACCAGGCATGGAGAGGCCGCTTTTTAAGGTAGAGCATTTCGAGCAGTTTATTGGCCATACGGCTAAAGTTAACTTATTTAAGCCTATAGAAGGCAGGCGAAATATAACGGGTTTGATCGAAAAAGTTGAAGACGGTAATGTTTATCTTCAGCAGGACGGTCAGGTTTATGCAGTTCCATTCCAGGCGATGTCCAAAGCACGTCTTGAGCCAGACTATTCAATTTAAGGGGGTCTTATGGCAAGTAAAGAAATTTTATTGATAGTCGATGTTTTTTCTAACGAAAAAGATATTGATAAAGATGTGGTTTTTCAGGCGATAGAGTCTGCTTTGGAAAGTGCGACTGTTTCACGTTACGAGTTCCCTATTAATGCTCGTGTAACTATTAATCGTGTGACGGGTGCTTATGAGACATTAAGGCGTTGGCAAGTTGTTGAAGAAAGCGATGAGTTTCAAGGTGGTATTGAGTTTCCTACTACACAGATTTCATTGCAGGCTGCGCAAATAGATGAGCCAGATATTGAGGTCGGTGATTTTGTTGAAGACGAAATAGAGTCAGTCGAATTTGGGCGGATTTCAGCGCAAGCAGCAAAACAAGTTATTATTCATAAGGTGCGTGAAGCTGAGCGTAAGAAAGTTGCTGATGCTTATATGGATAGAGTAGGTGAATTGGTTACTGGCGTTATTAAGCGTATCGAAAAAGGTAGTGTTTATATCGATTTAGGTGGTAATGCCGATGCGTTTATACCGCGTGAACATATGATTCCAAGAGAAACGGTTCGAGTTGGTGATCGAATTCGTGGTTATTTAAAAGAGGTGCGTACCGAAGTTCGTGGGCCGCAGCTATTTGTTAGTCGAACCGCTCCTGAGTTTGTGCTGGCTCTATTTAGATTAGAGGTGCCAGAGGTTGGAGAAGGTATGATTGATGTACTTGGTGCGGCGCGTGACCCTGGGTCAAGAGCTAAAGTTGCAGTACGCAGTAATGATCTTCGCATTGATCCTGTGGGTGCTTGTGTGGGAATGCGTGGATCAAGAGTTCAGACAATTTCTAATGAATTAAATGGCGAACGTATTGATGTCATATTATGGAATGAGAATGAAGCACAGTTTGTCATTAATTCAATGGCTCCAGCAGAAATTGAGTCTATAGTCGTTGATGAAGATAAGCATACGATGGATGTTGCTGTTTCTGCCGATAGTTTGTCTCAGGCAATTGGTCGTGGCGGCCAAAATGTTCGTTTAGCAACTGAATTGACTGGTTGGGAGCTGAATGTTCGAGATGCTGATCAAGTCAATAAAGATACTCAGGAAGAGCTGGGTAAGTTGGTGCAGTTATTTGTTGAGCAATTAAATGTTGATCAAGATATTGCGACTGTATTGGTCGAGGTTGGCTTTAATTCAGTCGAAGAAATTGCTTATGTGCCTAGCAGTGAAATGCTGGAAATTGATGGTTTTGATGAAGAGTTGGTTGAAACGTTGCGGTCACGGGCGAAAGATATACTGCTGATTAATGCAATTACGTCAGAAGAGAAAATTGAGACAGCGGAGCCTGCTGAAGATATTTTAGCTATGGAAGGGATGACTGACGAGCTAGCTCATGAATTGGCAAGCAAAGGAATAATAACGATGGAAGATTTAGCGGAACAAGCGGTCGATGACTTGCTTGAGTTCTCAGGTATGAATGAGGAAATAGCTGCTAAATTGATTATGAAAGCGCGCGAACCTTGGTTTGCTATTGATAACGGAGAGGTTGAATAATGAGTGATAAAACAGTAAAAGAATTAGCTGGCATAGTTGGAATACCTCTGGATCGATTATTAGAGCAAATGAAAGAGGCGGGAATTTCGGCGCATAATGAAGCTGATACCATCACTGAAGATGAAAAAATGTCTTTATTGGCGCATTTACGTAAGCGCCATGGTAAGGGTGAAGCTAGTGAGGTGGGTACTAAAAAAGTGGTTTTAAAGCGCCGCACGGTGACTTCGCTCAAGCAAGGGTCAGCGCCTGGGAAGGATACTAAAACGATTAATATTCAAGTTAAAAAGGAAAAGACTTATATTAAGCGTGAGGATGCGATAACTGAAGAGGCTAAAGTTGAATTAGCTCGTGTGAAGCAAGATCTTGATGAGCATGCGCAAAAGCAAGAAGCTGTAGAGGAATTACATAGAGAAGCATCGGCACGAGAAAAAGCTGAAGCAGATGCAAAAGTAGCTGCTCAGAAAAAAGTGGATGATGATGCGCGTGCTGAGCTTGAAAAGAAAAATAAAGTTTCTGATGAAGAGCGACTTGCTGCTGAAAAGGCAAAAAGACTGGAAGAGTCAGTTGAACGTAATGCAGCAAAAGTAAGAAAACAAGCAGCAGCTAAAAAAGCAGCAGCTGAAAGAAAGGCTGGCGGTGGCGCAGCAAGAAAACCTGGGGCTGGCGGTGCTGGAAGAAAGCCTGCGGTAGCAGCGGTGCCTGGTGGTGGTCGAAATGCTGATAAGCCGGCGACGACTGTGCATAGAAGAGCGGATAAACCTGCGGGCGGTGCTAAATCGTTCTATGGCAAAAAAGGGCGTAAAAAAGGTGGTCGTGGCAGTAATAAAAATGAGCACCAGTTTGCTTCTGATGCCAAGCATGCTTTTGCAATGCCTACTGAAGTTGCCGCTAAAGATATTAAGATTCCAGAAAACATTGTTGTTGCAGAGTTAGCTTTGCAAATGAGTGTTAAGGCTGCTGAGGTGATCAAGCACTTAATGAAGCTAGGTATCATGTCTACTATTAACCAAAGTATAGACCAGGAAACTGCGGTCATTTTGGTGGAAGAGATGGGGCATAATCCGATCATGACGAGTGAAGATGATCATGAAACAGGGATGTTGGCTGAGCATACTGAAGCTGATGATCGTGAAGAATTTGCTAGAGCGCCTATTGTTACTATTATGGGGCATGTTGATCATGGTAAAACCTCATTATTAGATTATATTCGTAAAACCCGTGTTGCTTCTGGTGAAGCGGGTGGTATTACACAGCATATTGGTGCTTATCAAGTCGTTACCGATCATGGTTCCGTTACTTTCTTAGATACGCCAGGACATGCTGCATTTACAGCCATGCGTGCGCGTGGTGCTGATGTAACTGACGTTGTTATTATTGTGGTAGCGGCCGATGATGGTGTGATGCCGCAAACAAAAGAAGCCGTTGAGCATGCACGCGCAGCAAATGTGCCCATAATTGTGGCAATGAATAAAATGGATAAGCCAGAAGCTAACCCTGACAAAGTTATGCAGGAGTTAGCGACGCTGAATGTTGTGCCTGAAGAATGGGGTGGCGATGTACAGTTTATTAAGGTTTCGGCTAAAACGGGTGAAGGGGTTGATGACCTAATTGAATCATTAATTTTGCAAACTGAAGTTCTTGAGTTAAAAGCACCTACAGAAGGTAAGGCATCGGGTTTAGTGGTTGAATCAAGACTTGATAAAGGTCGTGGTGCAGTAGCTACCGTTATGGTGCAAAAAGGTACTTTGGAGCAAGGTCAAATTATTTTATGTGGTCATGAATACGGACGCGTTCGGGCGATGTTTAATGAGTTGGGTGAAAGTGTCAAAATTGCAGGACCTTCTACGCCGGTTGAGATTTTAGGTTTATCTGGTACGCCGAATGCGGGTGATGACTTCGTTGTTGTTACTAGTGAAAAAGCGGCAAGAGATCTTGCTGAACATAGAGTAGATAAAAGTAAGCTAATGCGTAATGCTGCTCAGCAGGCGTCAAAATTAGATGAAGTATTCTCTAAAATGGCGGCTGGTGAAACATCTAACTTAAATATTATTATTAAAACTGATGTGCAGGGTAGCTTAGAAGCTTTACGTGTGTCATTGGTTGGTTTGTCGCATGAAGAGGTTTCAGTTAAAGTCGTTTATGGTGGTGTCGGTGGTATTAATGAAGGGGATGCTAATTTAGCATTGGCTTCAGGTGCTATTTTAATTGGTTTTAATGTGCGTGCCGATGCAACAGCTAGAAAGTTGATTGCTGAAAAAGAACTTGATGTGCATTATTACAGTGTCATTTATGATGCAATTGATGAAGTTAAGAAGTCGATTAACGGCATGCTAGCTCCTGAGATTAAAGAGAAAATTGTTGGCCTGGCTGAAGTGCGTGATGTATTCCGTTCGCCAAAATTTGGTGCGATTGCTGGTTGTATGGTCGTTGATGGCTTTGTTAAACGTAGCTTACCTATTCGTGTTTTACGCGATAACGTGGTGATTTATGAAGGGCAACTAGAGTCATTGAGACGCTTTAAAGATGAGGCCAGCGAAGTCAAAATGGGTATGGAATGTGGTATCGGTGTGAAGAATTACAACGATGTTAAAGCCGGTGATCAGATTGAGGTTTTTGAGCGTTATGAAGTGAAGCGTGAAATATAATGGCTAGAGAGTTTAAACGTAGTTCGCGAGTTTCATCGCAAATGCAGAAGGAATTGGCTATTATTTTGCAGCAAGGCATGAAAGATCCACGCATTGGATTTATCACTGTCAACGAGGTTGAGCTAAGTAAAGACTTAAGCTCGGCGAAAGTTTTTATTACTGCTTTAGGTGCGGATGAGCAGGGTCAAAAAGAAAACCTGAAGCTTTTGAATGAAGCTGCGCCTTATATACGCTCAGAAGTGGGGAAACGTATGCGATTGCGCTGCGTGCCTTATATTAAGTTTCATTATGATACTTCTTTTGAAAATGGCATGCGGGTATCGGAGTTGTTGTCTCAATTCCCTGCTACTCCTGAGTCAGAAGAGGGTGAAGATTAAGTTATGGCTAGGCGTAAAAAAGGACTTGATATACATGGTATTGTCTTATTAGATAAGCGGCAAGGTATTTCATCGAATAAAGCGATGCAAGAAGTCAAGCGCCTCTATAATGCCAATAAAGCAGGGCATACTGGCAGCTTAGATCCTTTAGCAACGGGTTTATTGCCGGTTTGTTTGGGTGAAGGGACTAAGGTATCGGCTTATATGCTGGCTGATGATAAGCGTTACCAAACGGTTATTCAGCTAGGCGTGATGACCGATACTGGCGATGTTGATGGTACAGTTTTAGAAAACAAACCTGTTCCTGTAATAAGTGATCAGCAATTAAAGGATTGTTTAACTAGCTTTGTTGGTGAGATTGAGCAAGTTCCACCTATGTATTCGGCATTAAAGCACCACGGTAAAAAATTGTACGAGCTTGCTCGTGAAGGTATTACCGTGGAGCGTAAGGCGCGTAAAATTACTATTTATGTGATTGAATGTCTTGCTTTTACGGGCGACACATTGACGTTGGATGTGCAGTGTTCTAAAGGCACGTATATTCGTACGCTAGCTGAAGATATTGGAAATTACTTAGGGTGCGGTGGCACTGTAAAAGAGTTACGCCGTACCGCTGCGGGACAATTTTTATTGGAAGATGCGCGAACTATTGAGCAATTACAGGCAATAGAGGCAGGCGAGCCGTTACACTCTATATTGATACCTGTTGACCAGCCTTTGCACGCTATGCCTGCAATTCATGTCTCGCAATTTGAGGCGGATTTGATTCAGCAAGGACAGCAAATATCTACTCCCGTGGACATAGCTGAGTCAGAAATGTGCAGAATATATCATGGCGAGCAATTTTTAGGCTTGGGAGAAATGTTAATGGGTGCTAAAATACAACCCAGAAAATTGTTTATAATGAATTAAAAATTTCTTGTTTCTACACCCTATCGTGGAAACATATTTAACCAGAGTGAAAGCTCTCAATACATTAATCATAGGGATTAAAATGCCATTTACAGCAGAACAAAAAAAAGCAGTTGTTGAAGAATATCGTTTAACTGACACAGATACAGGTTCATCTGAAGTACAGGTTGCTTTGTTAACCGCCCATATCCTTCATTTAACTCCGCATTTTGCAGCGCATAAAAAAGATAACCATTCACGTCGTGGATTATTGAGAATGGTTAATCAGCGTCGTAAATTATTAGATTATTTGAAAAGAACTGAAGTAGAGCGTTATAAGTCTCTAATTTCACGTCTAGGTTTACGTAAGTAAGTTATAAGTTAAAAAAGCGGTACTTTGTACCGCTTTTTTATTGCCTTATTCATGGACTGAATACCTAATTAAATCCAATTTTCAACACGTAGGAAAATAATAGTGAATCTGAAACCAATCAGAAAAGAATTTCAATACGGTCAACAATTAGTCAGCATTGAAACAGGTGAAATTGCCCGCCAAACTAGCGGTGCAGTAATGATTGATGTCGAAGGTACATCGCTTTTAGTTTCTGTTGTTGGTAAAAAAGAAGCCAGTAAAGGTGATTTTTTCCCATTAACGGTTAACTATCAAGAAAAAGCGTATGCGGCAGGAAAAATCCCTGGTGGATTTTTTAAACGTGAAGGTCGTCCTACGGAAACAGAAACGTTAACGTGTCGTCTTGTTGATAGGCCGATTCGTCCTTTATTTCCAAAAGGCTATACAAACGAAGTTCAAATTATCATCACTGTTGTTTCTTTGAACCCTGATGTAGATCCAGAAATTCCAGCACTATTAGGTGCGTCGGCAGCTTTAGCTGTTTCAGGCCTACCTTTTAATGGTCCTGTTGGTGCTGCTCGCGTTGGTTATATTGATGGCGAATACATTTTAAATCCAAATAAAGAGCGTTTAGCGGGTTCATTATTAGATTTAGTCGTTGCAGGTACTGACCAGGCAGTGTTGATGGTGGAATCTGAAGCAGATAATTTAAGCGAAGAAATCATGCTAGGTTCAGTGCTATTTGGCCATGAACAAATGCAAGTCGCGATCACTGCGATAAATGAGTTTGCTGCAGAAGTTAATACACCTTTATATAACTGGGTTGCTCCCGTTGCAAATACAGAATTAGAAGCACTGGTTGCGACTGAAGTAGAAGCTTCTATTGCTACTGCTTATCAAATTGCAGAAAAATTAGTGCGTCAAGATACGTTAAGCGATATTAGAGCGGCTGTTGTTGAGAAATTAACGGCTGATGAAATATATGCTGAATCAGATATACGTGACATTATTGAAGAGATCGAAAAGCGAGTTGTTCGTTCTGCGATTTTAAGCGATAGAAAGCGTATTGATGGTCGTGATTTAGATGTTGTGCGTCCTATTGCTGTACGTACAGGTGTTTTACCTCGTACTCATGGTTCTGCTTTGTTTACTCGTGGTGAAACGCAAGCTTTAGTGGTTGCGACATTAGGTACTGAACGTGATGCACAGATTATTGATGCATTGGCTGGCGAATATAAAGAGCCATTCATGTTGCATTACAATTTTCCTCCGTACAGCGTAGGTGAAACAGGTTTTGTTGGTTCTCCAAAACGTCGTGAGATTGGTCACGGCCGTTTAGCAAAACGTGGTGTTGCTGCTGTAATGCCAGATATGACTGAATTTCCATATACGATTCGTGTTGTTTCTGAAATTACAGAATCAAACGGCTCAAGCTCTATGGCTTCGGTTTGTGGTACAAGTTTGGCATTAATGGATGCAGGTGTTCCTCTTAAAGCACCAGTAGCGGGTATCGCTATGGGCTTGATTAAAGAAGGCGATGCGTTTGCTGTGCTTTCTGATATCGTGGGTGATGAAGATCATTTAGGCGATATGGATTTCAAAGTAGCAGGTTCTGAAAAAGGAATTACTGCTTTGCAAATGGATATCAAAATCGACGGCATCACATCAGAAATTATGAATGTTGCTTTAGGTCAAGCGAAAGCAGGTCGTTTGCATATTTTAGGTGAAATGAATAAAGCTTTATCAACAACTCGTGAAGAGATGTCTGATTTCGCACCTAGAATTATCACTTTTAAAATTGACCCTAGCAAAATTCGTGAAGTCATTGGTAAAGGTGGTGCAACGATTCGCGGTATTACTGAGCAAACCGGTGCTACAGTTGATTTAACTGACGATGGTGTGGTTAATGTTGCTTCTGTTGATAAAGCAGCAGGCGAAGCCGCTAGAAAAATCATTGAAGAAATCACTGCTGACGTTGAAGTGGGCAAAGTTTACGAGGGTAAAGTGGCTCGCTTAATGGACTTTGGTGCTTTCGTTACTATTCTTCCAGGTAAAGATGGCTTAGTGCATATCTCACAGATTACTGATGAGCATGTTGATAAAGTCAGCGATAAGTTGAAAGAAGGTGATGTTGTTAAGGTGAAAGTCTTAGAAATTGATCGTCAAGGTCGCGTAAGATTAAGTATGAAAGAAGTAGGAAAGGAAGAAAGTTAAGTTTAATTTTTTTCTAAAGCTACATAGAAGGGGCCGAAAGGCCCTTTTTTTATGGTTCCTTTTTATAGAAAAGATTACAATTTACTTATCTATAAATTCGTTAATTGAGGTTAATGAGATGGGGTTAGCACTAAAAGATACAGAGCGGCATTGCTATGGCGATTATTTGCATTGGCCAGATAATAACTATGAATTAATTGATGGCGAGGCTTATTTTATGGCTCCTGCACCTAACTTAGAACATCAAGAAGTTGCTGGTGAAATTTTTAGGCAAATAGCAAATGCTTTGGCCGGCAAGAAATGTCGAGCATTTATTGCTCCGATTGATGTGCGTTTACCCAAAAAAGATGAAACCGACGAGCACATTGATACCGTCGTTCAGCCTGATGTTTTAGTGGTCTGCGATAGCAATAAATTAGATCGTCGTGGAGTGCGCGGTGCACCTGATTGGGTCTTGGAGGTTTTATCGCCTTCTACAGCAAGTCATGATCAAATAAAAAAACGTGAGCTCTATGAGCGCCATGGCGTGCGTGAATACTGGCTAATTCATCCTATTGATCGGGTATTAACTATTTACCGTTTGCAAAATGGTGAATATGGTAAAGCTGAAATTCTGGAATTAAGTGGCAGCACGGCTATTTCTATTTTTGATGATGTGCAAATTAAATGGGATGATTTGCTTACGCGTTTACCAGTTGCGGATGAATGGTTGTAAAGATTGATGAGATATAGGCAATGAGGGAAGTGGAGGCTACGGAGTTAGATAATCAGGACTTTGATATAGATGAGTTTTTAAAGAGCCTGACGCGCCTACCCGGGATTTATAAAATGCTAAATGATAAAGGCGATATCATTTACATAGGTAAGGCTAAAAATTTAAAAAATCGCGTTACCAGCTATTTTAGAAAAGGTGCGGCATCACCTAAGCAACAAGTTATGGTTGCTAAAATTGTACGCATAGAAATTACCGTAACGCATACAGAAGGCGAAGCATTACTTCTCGAAAGCCAGCTTATTAAGCGGCATAAACCACGCTACAATATTTGCTTAAGGGATGACCGATCTTATCCCTTTATCTACATGTCTACTGAGCAGGACTTTCCGCAAATTACTGCGCACCGCGGTGCTAAAAAGAAAAAAGGCAGTTATTATGGGCCTTATCCTAGTGCTGGTGCAGTGCGCGAGACGCTGAAATTATTACAAAAGATTTTTCCCATCAGGCAGTGTGAAGATTCTTACTACAAAAATCGCTCTAGGCCCTGTTTACAGCATCAAATTGAGCGCTGTACTGCGCCTTGTGTCGATTTAATTAGCCAAGAAAAATACGCAGAAGATGTGAAAAATACCACTCTATTTTTAGAGGGTAAGGGAAGTTTATTGATTGATAAGCTAATTGTGCGTATGGATACTTTAGCTAAGCATTTGGAGTTTGAGCAAGCTGCCCAAGTAAGAGATCAAATTAGCCAGTTGCGTACTATACTAGAGAAAAATTATGTTTCGGGTGAACATGGGGATGTGGATATTGTCGCTTGTGCAACTAAAGCGGGGATTGCCTGTGTGCAAATCTTTTTTATTCGTAATGGGCAAAATTTAGGTAATAAGACCTTTTTTCCTAAAATAAGCGCTGAATACACGCCAGAAAATATTTTGCAGGCTTTTATTCCGCAATATTATTTAGATAAAAATGTCCCGCATGAATTAATCGTCAGCCATCAGCCTGAGGAGATAGAGCTATTGGCGCAAGTGTTAACTCAGTATGCTGGGCATGTGGTAAATATTTCGCCTAATGTGCGCAGCGACCGGGCTAAATGGCTGCAAATTGCTAGTGTTAATGTGGAAAATGCCTTAACTACTAAGTTAGCTGATAAACAGGGTGTTTATGCGCGTTTTTTAAGCTTACAGGATGAGCTAGGTTGTCAAGAAGTGCCTAAGCGATTGGAGTGTTTTGATATCAGCCATACGCAAGGCGATTATACGGTTGCATCTTGTGTCGTTTTTGATCGTGAAGGTCCAGTAAAGTCTGCCTATAGACGCTTTAATATTGAAGGTATAACGCCAGGGGATGACTACGCAGCTATTTATCAAGCCGTTTCTAGGCGCTTTAAGCGATTAGTAAAAGGCGAGCATGAAGCGCCGGATATTTTATTTATTGATGGTGGTAAAGGACAGGTACACCAAGCTGAAAAGGCATTAGCTGAATTAGCGGTAAATAGTGTTATGATAGTGGGTGTTTCAAAAGGGCCTGATAGAAAAGCAGGCATGGAAAATCTGATTTTACCGGGGCAAGAACTTCCCCTTGATGTTACGCCTAATGCGAGTGCTTTATTATTAATTCAGCATATCCGAGATGAGGCGCATCGTTTTGCTATTACTGGACATCGAGCACGCAGAGGTAAAGCAAAAAAAGAATCCGTGCTAGAAGCAATAGCCGGACTAGGGCCTAAAAGGCGACAGATTTTATTAAAGCAGTTTGGCGGCATGCAAGGAATTTCTCGCGCGGGTGTTGACGCACTTTGTAGTATAGAGGGGATTAGCCGGCAATTAGCACAACGAATATACGATACATTCCATCATCAAGATGATTGATACAATAAATTTACCTACATTACTAACGCTGCTACGCATTGCGTTAATCCCCGTTTTAGCCATTTTTTTCTATGTGCCTTGGGAATATTCTAATATAGCAACGACCTTAATTTTCTTCATTGCTGGTGTTACCGATTGGTTGGATGGCTATTTAGCCAGAAAAATGCAGGTGGAGACAAAATTTGGTGCTTTTTTAGATCCTGTCGCAGACAAGATTATGGTCGCCTTTGTTTTGGTTTTATTAGTCGAATCAGAGTCTAGTATTTGGATGACTTTGCCCGCAGCGGTCATTATTGGTCGAGAGATTGCTATTTCATCGTTACGTGAGTGGATGGCCGAGTTAGGTCAGCGTGCAACGGTGAAAGTTTCACCAATAGGAAAATGGAAAACGACAGCGCAGATGTTGGCTATAGGCTGTTTGTTATATCACGATGACATCGCAGGTGTGTCAATGAGTTTATTCGGTTTGGTTATGATGTATATTGCGGCAACTTTAACTTTATGGTCAATGATAAGTTATTTAAAAGCAGCCTTTACTTCGATGACTGAATAATCTTATTAAAATAAAAAATAGCGTTAACGAAGCTAGGATAAAAAAACAACATGGATCAGGAACTACAAAAAGATAAAGAAGAGCTGCATAATGATATTTTAGCTGCGGCATTAAAATTATTTACTGAAAAAGGATATTTTAATACCTCATTAACTGATATTGCTGAGCTTGCTGGTGTTAAAAATAGTGCAGGGATTTATAAACACTTTAAGAATAAACAAGAAATTGCCCAAGCATTGTATCAGTGGATTATCGATCGATTAAGTGTTTCTATTGATGATATTCGTCGTAGAAACCGTAAGGCATCCGAACAATTAAGAGAGATTGTTGATTTATGGTTTCATTTAACCGATCACGCGCCGGAAATAATGAAATTCCTCTTAGTGTTAAATGTTAGTGAGTTTTTGCCGGAAGAAAAGCCATTGATGGAAACACCACCGTTTTCAAAGATCATAAGAATCCTACAAAATGGCATTAAAGATGGCGAAATTAAAGCGTTAGATGCACAGCGTGCTTATTGTCATTTTTTTGGTATTATCGAGAGTACTTTAAAGCAAGTACTCAAGGGCAATTTAACCAAAAAAGCAGATTATTACCAGCCTGATGCATGGTTGTCAGCTTGGTCTTCTATTGTTAAAAAATAAATAAAATCTTGGCTATTCTCGGAGTATTTACTTATTAGTCACTGATGTTACGTACAACTTAATAGCACTCGTTTTCACACTCCGCGTGGGAACGCATATTGTGACGCTCTGCGCCGAGTAGCACAAGAAGAAAGGATTCGCTAAATTCACAAAATCACTGACGTGATTTACTGTACGGAACGCTCAGTGTTCTCCTATACATTCCCGCGCGGAGCGATGGGAACTAGTTAACTCATAGGGTGATGCCTGGAGCGAAGCGCAGCAATAGCCGTCGATGCTCCTCCTCTTGCGTTGGCACACCCTTATATAAGGTTATTCATAAACTAGAAAAGTACGTAGACAAAGGCTAATTTTGACAATCTACTCTCGGAGCGTTTTCTTATTAGTCCTTAAATTTAGCCTGTAATTGCTTTAAATCATTGAGTAATTCTTGGCTATGTAGACTAGGTGAAACTGAACGATAAATTTTCGACACCTTTCCTGCTGGGTCGATGATAAAGCTATGGCGCTTACTAAATTTGACTGGACCTAGTTTGAATAATGCCCCATAAGCTTTACTTACTTCACCTTTAGGGTCAGCGAGCAGAGTAAATGTTAAGTTTTGTTTTTGGCTAAAGCTTTGATGGCTTTTACTGCTATTAGTACTAATACCAACGATTTGAGTGTTTAAAGCTTCAAATTTGGCGCTATCATCACGTAATGCGCAAGCCTCTTTAGTGCAACCTGGCGTATTATCTTTAGGGTAAAAGTAAATAACTAGCCAGTGACTCTTATAATCATCTAGCTTATGCGTAGCGTCATGAGCATCATAAAGTGAGAAATTAGGTGCTGATTGATTAATAGTGAGCATAATGATTCCTCGGTGGATTATAAAAATAAACTAAAGGGTTCGACCAGAACTTCAGTTCCAGCCTCCACATTCGTTTGTTCGCGTGCTAAGACTATATAGCAATTCGCACGACTACTGGCGCTTAATATATTAGAACCTTGCTTACCTGCCGAGATAACTTCAAATTCTCCGGATTCTATTTGGATCAAAATGCCGCGCTGAAATTCTTGCCGTCCTGCTTGCTTGTGTAACTTGCTTTGACATACCGCTTTAAAGCGCAGTGGCGTATTATTATTTAAGCTACTTAATTGGCGTAAAGCGGGCGTTACGATTTGCTGAAAAGTCGCAATGACTGAGATCGGATTACCAGGCAAACCAAAAAAGTGACATGCTTGAATACGCCCAAATGCTAAAGGTTTTCCTGGTTTAATCGCCAATTTCCAGAAATTGACCTGACCTATTTCATCTAAAATTTCTTTAATGAAATCCGCGTCGCCGACAGAAGCCCCACCGGTACTGATAACCACATCATTGCTTTTCGCTGCAGCTAATAAACAAGCATGTATACGGGATTTATCATCTTTAATAACGCCTAAGTCAGTAACGGAGTAGCAAGGATTATTTAATAAGGCAGTTAAGGAGTAGCGATTACTATCGTAAATCTGCCCAGCGGCTAAAGGACTGCCAATAGCTCTGAGTTCATCACCTGTAGAAAAGAAAGCGATACGAATTTTGCGCTTGACGCGAATTTCATAAATGCCGGCAGAAGCTAGTAAGCCTAAATCAATAGCCGATAATTGCTTGGGAGCCGCTAATAAACAATCATCTTGTTGAACATCCTCGCCGATATAACGAATATTTTGTTTTTCTTGCGTATTGTTAGGGAAATGAATAATTTTCTCACTGACGGTGACTTGTTCTTGCATAATCACGCTATCAGCTCCAGCAGGTACAACAGCGCCAGTAAAAATTCGTACACATTGCCCCGGTGATAATTTCCCAGTAAAAGGCTGTCCAGCCCAAGAGATGCCAATTTCCTCTAAATTAAAAGGCGTATTTTTTATGTCAGGACTGTTAAACGCATAACCATCCATAGATGAATTAGGAAAGGCAGGCAGATGAAAGGGCGCAATACAGGACTGAGCTAATACACGATCTAAAGCCTCATGTAAATTAACGGTTTCTTCGTCTTTAATAGGTAAAAGCGCCGCGCGAATGTTTTCTAAGGCCTCATTAATGCTAATTAATGAATTAGAATAGCATTGATCAGTCATGGTTTTGCAAAAACGTATGCATAATAAAATGCGTTATTTGAGGGATATTATTTAAGTCCATTTGCACTAACTCGCGTTCAAGCGATAGTTTTTGATCAGAGGCAATAGCAATGATTGAATGATCATCAATATAGCGTAGTGGTTTTTCTAGGCTGGGGCGGTGCAATTCAATTTTTGGGAAATTTTCACGCTTAAAGCCTTCAACTAAAATTAAATCTAAACAAGATTGGTCGAAATGACTAAGCTGCTTGTTTAATACAGGCTCTTGTGGGTTAGGAAATTCGGTAATAATAGCGCGTCTATGGCTAGATACTAGCATGACTGGGGTTGCCCCTGCTTCGCGCAAACGAAAGCTATCTTTCCCAGGTTTGTCGATTTGAAAGTTATGATGGCTATGTTTTATTAAGCCGACACGAATTCCCTTTTCTTTAAGCTGTGGAATGAGTTGCGTTAATAAGGTTGTTTTTCCCGTACCGCTAGGTGCGGCAAAGCCTAAAATTGGGACGAGCGCATTTTTCATGGTAAATTAAACCGATAAATAACGAATAATCAGAGCTCTATTATTACATTTCCCTTATCAGTAAAACAGTAAGTTGGACGCGTATTTTTTAACTCTGATTTTATTAATACTTTGACAACCATTTTTTGAATTTTTATGAGTAATTTCCTTTTAATCAACGAAGATACCAAAATAAACTTAGATTTAGTGCGCTCGTTTAGATACCACAAAAGCACTAGCTCGGTTTATATTACCTTTAGTGATGGTGCAAGTGAGAAGTATTTTGTGCCCGATGATTTTGAATTTGAATCGGTCACTAATGTGCATCATGTGAATACCATACCTGCCGAAGAAAATCGTTATATCGTGGTTTTTAATGTTGATCTCGAAAATAATGCGAGTGATGCCGTAGGCTGGATGGAAAGACATCAAGTGATCGGTTGGGAAAGAATTAATCATAAAACCATGCCGATTACGACGCAATATTTACAGAAAAACCACTATAACAAAAAGAAATATATACTCGATATAAAAGAACATACAGTACGAGAAATAGGCAAAGAAGATGGTTTAGAAAAAACCAAAGTGGTTAACCTAGATTTCGTAGTTAATAAAGGTTATTTACTAGAAGATCATGCCGAATATATTAGAAATGTATTTTTAGAAATAGCCCCTGAAAACGCATAAAAGAAAGTAACGAATGATGAACATAAGTATTGATAAGCTTAAAGAGTTGCCTGTTTTTGGTATTGCGGGTAATTTTACCGAGCACTTAAGCCAAGCTGGTGAAGATGCAGATTTTGTAAATGTAATTACCGAAGAAAAAAATGCTCCCAAAGGTATTTTTCCTATTTACTTGCCGCAGTCCCCTACTTTTCTAAGTACGTTTCCTTTATCGCATAGCCATATTGATGCTGATTTTTCCGAGCCAGTGAATTTACATATGGAACCGGAAATGTGTGTACTATTTAATGTTAATTACACGGGCGAGCTAGTTGAATCTCTAGGCTCATTAGCCTTTACCGCTTTTAATGATTGCTCGATTCGTAAGCCCAATGCGAAAAAAATCAGTGAAAAAAAGAATTGGGGTCTATCGTGTACGGGAATAGGGCAGCAATGGATCGAGATTGATCAATTTCAGGCTGGTGGAATTTTAGACCATATCCATATTGCCTCTTATTTGCGCCGTAATGGAGAGGTGATCCAATATGGAATCGATAGCCCAGTAACGGGTTATCAGTATTTTTACGGTAAACTGTTAAACTGGATTATCAAAACTTTTAATAGTCAAAATGATTTCGGCCCTTTAGAGCATTTGCAGCATTATTTAGTCCAACTTAAACAGCCCAAACAAATTATTATTTCCTTAGGTGCGACGCGCTATACCGAATTTGGTGAAACTGGATTTTTAAAGCCTGATGATGAAATTGGTGTTTTTGTATACGATGCCAGAAAGGCGTATAAAGCGGATATTGAAGATTTTTTTACAAATGCAAAACCAGCAGATAATTTTTCAGCAGGCGCTGCATTAATTCAAGCTATAGGTCAGGTTTAGTGTTGAATTACAATTGCACACTAAGCAAAGCGCGCACCAAACGTCGATTACCTTGTACCACGGTATCATCATAAATAATTGAACTAGCATAGTACTTATCCAAGAAATTCTCGATATTCACTTATAGGCTGAACCATTCAACTTGATAACGAGCAAACAAATCAGCGCGAATATGACCGGGTAGGGTAAAGCTATTAGCATCGTCACCTTGACGTTTACCCACAAAATTGATTTTCGTTTTTACTAATGAGGTTTTTAGCTATGACATCAAAATATCGGCTATATGCCATTGCGCGTAAACTATTTTTGTTGACTTTATCAGCATTACTATTAGTACAGCCTGTGTTGGCTGATGATGACGGGCGATATAGGGCGGTGGTTTTACATGAAGGTGGTCAGTCAGGTCAGTCGGGAAGTTTGACGCCTAAAGTATTCGTTATTGATTCGCGTGATGGGCATATGTGGATTTTGGAGCAAAATACTAAACTGCATGATCCTGAGGGTGGTTTTGCTATTGGTTCAGTTTTAACTTATCAGGGGCAAGTTAAGCCGGGTAAGAAAATGGGTGAAATAGTTGAGCAGGGTGCTAGATGGTAGGTGTCTCTATGTAGGACGGACTTTAGTCCGCATGTCGCGCGTAGCCACGAAAAAGTGATTATAGGCATGATGAGGGGTAAGTTTTTTGGAGTGAAACAGTTAAAGCGTGCCACTCCTTTCCTAAAAGGCGGACTGAAGTCCGCCCTACGGACCACGTATAAAATACTTTAAAAAGGCTTAACTACCGCCAAAATAATAATAATCACTAGAAATAACACCGGCACTTCATTAAACCAGCGATAAAATACATGGCTGCGTTGATTGCGATCAAGTTTAAAATCTAATAAATAGCGATAGCAATAATAATGGTAGACCACTGCAAGAGCTAATACGGCTAATTTTGCATGTAGCCAGCCCATTGAGCTGTACATGCCCCAGGCATAATCAACCAGCATCCAGATACCAAAGATAAAAGTGATAATCATACCGGGTGTCATGATGCCGTAGAATAATTTCCGTTCCATCACTTTAAAGCGTTCATTGCTTATTTCATCATCACTCATCGCGTGATAAACGTATAAGCGCGGCAGATAGAACAAGCCCGCAAACCAAGTAACCATAAAAATAAGATGGAGCGCTTTTAACCAGAGCATTATTTGTTTCCTTGTATAGGTAATAAAGATTCAATAAGAATTTGCATGGCCTGTAAGTCGAAAATACCGGTATTTTGATAGATAATTTCGCCGTTTGGATTAATGAGTAAAGTCGTTGGCGTTAGGCTTACATCACCAAAGGCTGTGGCTAACTGCCCGCGTAAATCTAGCACTATATCATAGGGTATTTGATAGGCTTTACTGGTATTAACAACATAATTAGGCCGGTCGTAGCGCATGGCAATGGCAAATAATTCTAGCCCGCGTTGATGATAGTCGTTATATAGGTTGATTAAGTGTGGGATTTCCTTTAAGCAACTTGGACAATTACTCGCCCAGAAGGTCACTAATACAACTTTTCCTTGCAGTTGTTTGAGTGATACTTGTTTATTAGTAATGGTTTTAAAATGGGTATTGGGTGCGGGTGTTGGAAATGTATGAGCTAACAGCCCATATAGCGCAATGCCAATGATTATTATGCTCAGCAAAGAAAGAGTCAGGTATTTATTTGTTTTGCCGCTGGTCATAGTCTAGTGGTTGTACTGGGTATTGTTGATAGGCATCACATAAGGCTCTATATAATGGTTGTGGATTAATTAACTTAGAGACTCCTGAGGCAATAAACGCTGCCGCCATGATGGGCATGGAAATTTCGTGGCTATGGGTTATTTCTAATACGATGGCAAATGAAGTGAGTGGCGATTGCAGCATTCCAGAAAAATAGGCTGTAATAGTGAGCAATATCATGACTGATGTAGGCGCGATAGGAAACCAGTGCGCTAGGTTTGCGCCAAAACCTGCGCCTGTTGCAATGGCTGGAACGAAGATGCCGCTGGGAATGCCGCTAAAAAATGTGGCACAAGTCGCCAGCATTTTATAAACAGGGAAGAGAGGGTCTACAGGGATATTATTGTATATGATGTTTTTTGCTAATTGGTAGCCCGTTCCAAAGCTATCACCGTGAGATAAAAAACCGAGTAAAGCAATGATTAGTCCGCAAACAAAAGCGACTAAAACGAGGGGGAATTTTAGCTTTTTTAGTAGGTGATTGCCGCTCACAATAATGCGGCTAAAAACTCCTCCTAACAGACCGCCAACGATACCGCACAAGGGAATAGCTAGCCAGCTTTCACCGCCAGGAAAAGCTAATGAATTTTCAGCAAAAAAAACGCTGTGATTTAAAATGGAATAGGCTGTCACACCCGAAAAGATAATGGCAGTTAAAACAAGACTACTAACGCGCTCTTCTAAGGTACGTCCCATTTCTTCAATGGCAAACATAATACCGGCTAAAGGCGCGCTAAACATGGCGGCAAAACCAGCAGCACTCCCCGCTAATAGCAAGCCTTTGCTCATATAATGGGAAGGGAAATTAGTCGCCTTACCCAATGATGACATTAATGAAGCACCCACATGAGTCGCTGGTCCGCCAAAGCCCACCGATGCACCCGATAAAAGACCTAGAATAGGGAGAAAGGTTTTACCTAGAGCAATGCGGAAAGAAACTAATTTAGAACGTTCATCTAAGGTGTAAGGGATTTCTAAGGCGGTTTTAACTTGCGGGATGCCGCTACCCTGGCTGCCGGGGAAAAAACGAAAGGTCAGCCAAGCAGTAAAAGCGAGTCCAAAGGGGGCTACGACAAAGTTAAACCAAGGGTAAGCCAATGAAGTTGTACGATACAATTCTGCAGCCCACTCACTGAGTAAGGTCATTGTAGCGATTAATAAGCCTATAAAAATAGCGCCGAGCCAAAACACCAGCCGATATTTCCAAATGTTAGCAGATAAAAAGGATTTGTTGGGTTTACGCATGGATCATTTATCAATTTTCAGTGTAGTGATGATAGCAAAAAAGGTAAACTGTGCGTTTACTCAGGCTATGCAATGCTGTGTTTTAGTCGGTAACGTTAAAGTTTACAGTTTAAATCAGTGCAATGTGAATATAAAGTGTAATGTCCGAAGCTTTTTTATCGTAAATTGATATTTGTCTTTTTTCTAGAGACGTTTAGGGTTAACTGAAACGTTGTTAGGTACAGTGTACTGCTTTATAGTTAATAGAGGCTTGGGGTGATTTGAATTTATGGGATTTTTAAAAAATGAGTTTTGAGATTATTTGTTTCGATTGTGATAGTACTTTAAGTGAAATTGAAGGGATTGATGAGCTTGCTAATCGTGCGGGTTGTGGTGCTGCTATGGCGGCATTAACTAATGCAGCGATGAATGG
>JAUVAA010000219.1 GCA_030591965.1 bacterium | reverse complement strand
GTATGCATAGCCACATGTTACAAAGTGCTAGCGCGACTAACCAAGCAGATGGCCGTATCATCAACATTCTTTATGGTACGCAAACAGGTAACTCCGAATCCGTTGCTAATGATGCAGCAGCCGTTGCAAAGGCACATGGCTTAGCGCCAGCCGTTAAAAGCATGGATGAAATTGAACTGGATGCTTTGGTAAAAATGGACTATTTACTTATTATCACCAGTACTTATGGTGAAGGTGAAATGCCAGATAATGCACAGTTACTATGGGATTCAATCTCAGCAGACTCTGCACCTACCATGGAAAATACTCAGTACTCCGTATTGGCATTAGGCGATACCAGCTACGATTTATTCTGTAAAGCAGGCATTGAATGGGATACTCGTTTAGCTGAATTAGGTGCTAAGCGCTTATATGATCGTATTGATTGTGATGTTGAGTTTGAAGACTCTGCCGAAAACTGGATTAGCAGTGTTATTCCAATGATGGCAGATGGTGCGACCACAGTGGTTATCAGTGATGATGGCGCTGCGAGCAGCAAACCAAAATATAATCGCAAAAACCCTTTTAGCAGTCGTATTACAGAAAACCGTTTATTAACTGCAGAAAACTCATCCAAAGAAACACGTCATTATGAATTTTCACTAGAAGGCTCTGACTTAACTTATGAGGCAGGTGATGCACTTAATGTCGTACCACAAAACTGTCCTGAATTAGTCTCTAACATCGTTAAAGCAATTGCATGCACCGGTAAAGAAGATGAACCCGTTAGTGGCGAACTCATGTCGTTGACCGATGCCTTAACAACACACTTTGAGATAAAACTACCTAGCAAAGAGTTATTGCAAGAAATTGCTGACCGTTCTGGCGATCAAGAATTAAATAGTTTATTAGACCCTGACAATAAAGAGGCTCTGAATAAATATCTATGGGGACGAGACACTCTGGATTTATTACTGCAATTTCCTGAAATGGAATTCTCAGCGGCTGAATTTCTAGCACGGTTAAAACCCCTACAACATCGCGCCTATTCTATTTCATCCAGTGGCAAGATGCATAGCGACAGCGTACACCTTACAGTGGCTAGTGTTCGCTACAACGCTCATGATCGTGAACATAAAGGTGTTTGTTCTACCTTTATAGCCGACTTGGTTGATGCCAATTCTGAGGTTAAAATATTCTTTTCACCCAATAAAAGCTTTAGAGTGCCTGAAGATGATTCGCTACCCATTATTATGGTGGGGCCTGGTACCGGTATTGCGCCATTTAGAGCGTTTTTACAAGAGCGTGAGTTTAGAAAGGCAAGTGGTAAAAACTGGTTATTATTTGGTGATCGTAATGAAGCAACCGACTATATCTATCGCGATGAAATCGAAGCAATGCAAGAGCGTGGTGTAATTACTCGTTTAGACCTGGCATTCTCAAGAGATCAAGAACAGAAAATCTATGTACAAGACCGTATGCGTGAACAAGGTGCGGAAATGTTTGACTGGTTACAACAAGGTGGCTCATTTTATGTCTGTGGCGATGCAACTTACATGGCTAAAGATGTTGATACTGCCCTACATGACATTATTGCTGAACATGGCAACAAAACGGCTGAACAAGCAGTAGATTATGTTAATCAACTGAAGAAAGAAAAACGTTATGTTAGGGATGTTTACTAGATAAACAGTGAGTAGAGACAAGGCATGCCTTGTCTCTACAGCGTAATATGCTTACGCTGAAAATAATTCTCCGACTGCATTTCAAATAAACGCGAGCGAGTGCGCTTAAAATCAAAATCTCTATCTTCAAAGTTCATTTCTTCCACAGGGACTTCTACAGTACAAATAATCTTTACGTTTTTCTCGTACAAGGTATCAATTAATGTAACAAAGCGTCTGACTTGATCTCTTATTTCCTTCGATAACGCAGGGATTCCTGCAATTAATATAGTATTAAATTCATTAGCCACTTCCAAATAATCTGGCACACCCAAGGCTCTATTGCAAAGCTCATTAAATGATGTAAACAGAATATCACCATGCACTTTGTTAAAAACCAGTTCCCTGCCTTTTACATGTAGCGTTTTAACTTCCATGCTACCGCTATTAGTTAACTCATTAAAACGTTGCTGTAAAAAATCACTTTTTTCAGCTGCTTTTTCAAGATGAAAAGTAGTTTTCATGGATTTAAAATACGATAGCCTATAATCTTCTTTGGCAACCAATTCCAAAATTTCTGACGATTGCTTTAATAAGCTAATAAAGGGTAAAAACAACTCTCTTTGCAAACCATTTTTGTACAAATCATCGGGGTGTTGATTTGATGTGGCTACAAAAATCACACCTTGATTAAAAAGCCGGGTGAACAATCGGGATAACAACATTGCATCAGCAATATCCGTAACTTGAAACTCATCAAAGCATAATAATAAGGATGATTGCCTGATTTTTACCGCTAATGACGGCAGTGGATCACCTGTATATTTTTTCCGCCAAGTATGCATATAATCATGCACCTCTTGCATAAAGGCATGAAAGTGAACTCGCCGCTTTGATTTTACAGGGCACGCCTCATAAAACACATCCATAAGCATAGATTTTCCACGTCCCACATCACCAAAGATATATAAACTTCTTGTTATTTCTTGTGGAGCAGATAATAAAGGACTAAAAATACGCTGCTTACTAAGGTCAACCTGATCGGAAATATCATCTAAAAGATGTTGTAAATGACCTAAGACTTTGATTTGATCCGCATCACTTTGAATATGATGTTTGACAACCATTTCTTGATAGCGCTGCTCCAGCACATCATTAAAAAGCTGTGAATGCGTCGCTCTATTTTCAGCTTGTTTAAAGAGAAATTCAAACATACTTATTTTTGACTTTCTGACAACGCTTACATTGATAGACCGACAATAATTTTCCCTGTTTCACATCAAAGCGGTTTTCCTTTACAATCTGCCATTTATGGAAACCACTGCGACATAAAGTATTACCTTTATACTTTTCTGAGATAGACTGTTTTTTAAATTGAACAACTTTTCCCATACGATCATATGCCTATACTAGAAACGACTGAAAAAGCCCCTGATTTTTGCTTATTGGATAATACTCAGAAAACACATTGTTTATCTGACTACCAAGGACAATGGATAGTATTATTCTTCTACCCAAAAGATAACACCCCTGGCTGCACTGTGGAAGCTTGTCAATTAAGAGATGATCATTCCGATCTTTTAGCACTTGATACCGCAATTATAGGTATCAATACCAATAATGCCCAAAGCCATAGTCACTTTATTGACAAACACCAACTACCCTTTCCTTTATTATCAGATGAATCGGGAGCGATAAGTCGGGATTACGGAACACTATTTAAACTAGGTCCAGTTAAATTTTGCAAACGACACAGTTTTATTATCAATCCAGAAGGAAAGATAGCCAAAATCTATCGAAAAGTAACACCTTCGCAACATAGCCAGCAAATTATTGCTGATTTAAAGGTTTTGCAAAGTCTATAAAACCAGGAGGATTTTTTGGAGCGGACGGCTTTATATAGACTATGAAAGCATTAGCTCTTTAGCCTACATTTTAAATAGCAGGCTAAAGATAACGCCCCAAGATTCTAGTTATTTCTTGGCTATACATCCCCAGGCCGCTAACCATGCCTGAGATTGATAGCTATCAGCATCTTTAGGCAAGTCACCTGAAAGCACCAAAGTTAGCGTATGTCTAATAATGCCAAAAAAATAACTATACGCGAGTGTGGAATCCATTGAACGGATTTCACCCTCTTTAATTCCATTTTGTAT
>JAUVAA010000154.1 GCA_030591965.1 bacterium | reverse complement strand
TTAAAGAAGATTTTCTGGTGAAAATAAGCTAATGACGATAAATCAATACCTTAGGGCGAGTGAAGTGACGAAGTTGGGTTAATAATACCCGAAAGTATGGCGCAGAATTTTAGCTTCACGGGTGTGTTAGGAAAACTGGCGCATAGCGAGCTACGCGACTGTTTTTCTAGCGCAGTCGTGGAGTCAAAAGGCAAGTCAGACTCTGGAATTATTGAATTCTCGCTCCTTAGTCTATACTTAGCCATAATTAAGCTTAATGTAAGGATCGTTCGTGGCAAAAATATTTAAACTTCTTTTCCTTTTTTGTCTAATGGCTCTGCCATTCATCTCTAGTAGCACTTTCGCCTACTGGAATAAGCTTCCACAAATAGCACAGCTACCCACCGAACAACCGGTTTTATTAACAACTGAAGAGCAATTATGGCTAGCAGCGCATCAGCCCATTCGCATTGCATTTGACGGAAATTTCCCGCCTTACAGCTTTATTAATGACGCTGGGCAACTCACTGGCATCGCCTATGACACCATCCAGTTAATTAGCCAAAAACTGCAGATTCAAATAGCAATTGATAAGCGCACACTCTGGAAAGACGCCTATCTAGGCGCTCTTAATAAAGAAATTGATGTTATCGCTACCATGGTCAATAGGCCGGACCGCAAGAACCACTTTACCTTTACCCAGCCTTATATTTTTAAATCTCTGGTCATTGTGAGCCACAAATCCAATCAGGTAATTAAAAACCACGACAGCCTTTCGGGAAAAACCGTGGCTCTGGTAAAAGACTATCAGTATACGCAAGACATTATCAAGAGCTTGAAAGGTATCACTCCTTATTACGTAGAAAATGCTTCAGATGCCTTACTTGCTGTAGACAATCAGCAGGCCGATGCAGCGATCAGCTTTTTTGCTACCAGTTACTTTGCTCAAAATAAATTCCTCTTAAATAACATCAGGTTTTCTGCTTTTTATGAGCGTAACAGTAGCAATGAAAGCATTGCCGTGCGTAGCGATTGGCCCATATTAGCTAGCATTTTTCAAAAAGGCCTAAATGCCATCACAGAAACGGAAAAACAAACCATTAATCAACGCTGGTATTCGCCTATCGAATTAGTGACTGAGGATGAAATAAATAAAAAAATGATCATTAGTTTTTCCTTGGTTACATTAGCACTATTACTTTGGATTGGATGGATTAAACGCCAGAATCGGCAGCTAAAAATTAACAAAAACAAACAGAAAACAAAAAATATCGAACTAACAAACTTAAAAGAAAACATTAGCAGCCAAGCTCTAATAAGCAATAAGCAACTAGATATGACGCAACAAAAGTACAGTCACCTTGTTGCCGCCCTGCAAGATAATTACTTCTTTTATCAATATAATTTAAAAGGCACTCTTAGCTACATCAGCCCATCAATCTCTACAATTTTAGGTTATAGCACTAGCGACTTTACCAAGCATTACCCCAGTTACCTAACTGAGCATCCGGATAATAAACATATCGTTACCCATAGAAATCAGAGCTTAAAAGGAGAGCAACCTCCAAAATATAACATTGAAATACTAGACAAAACAGGAAACAAGCATTGCTTAGAAATATTAGAAACACCGCTATACGACAGCGCTCAACAATGCATTGGACTTGCAGGTATTGCCCACGACATTACACACGTAAATCAAACTCAGGAGCAACTAAGCAAACTCTCCTATTTCGATGAATTGACAAAGCTAATAAACAGGCTTTGCTTTATTGGAAAATTAAAGGAAATGACGCATTTAGAGCAACAGCAAAAAAACTTTGTCCTGTTAGTCATAGGCATTGACCGCTTTAAAATCATCAACAATAGTCTAGGTCATGCTGCGGGTGATGCAGCACTCAAAGAGACCGCTTTAAGGTTACAATCACACTGCCAAGGTACCGACATAGCAGCGCGTATCGGAGGAGATGAATTTGCACTTATATTATTAAATACACCAGCTAATACGGCTGAAAAAACTGTAAAACAAATATTGCAGAACTTACGCACCCCTATAACTTTAAATACAAATAAATTTATTCTGAGTTCGAGCATTGGTATTGCCAACTACCCACAAGACGGTATTGATGGCGAAACATTACTGCAACAAGCTGAAAATGCAATGTACTCAGCAAAGAAAGAAAAAAAGGGCTACGCATTTTGCACTACGGAATTACACCAAGCCAGTAACCGACAGCTCGTACTGGAACAAGCTTTACGCAAAGCACTTGCTAAAAACTGTTATGACGATAACTTTGAATTACAAATTGTTTACCAATCCAAACATTATGTAGCAAACAACAAAATACATAACTATGAAGCTTTAATCCGCTGGCAACATCCAGACTTAGGCTTAATTGAACCTGAAGAATTTATAGCACTGGCAAAAAAGATCGGCTTAATCACTAAACTAAATAATTGGGCTATCACTCGCGTGTGTTTACAAGCGGTTTGTTGGTCAAAAGAAGACTTTAATTTCGGTAAAATATCCGTCAATATTTCCCCTATAGAACTGCTCGATATGGCCTTTGCGGACAATATTCTTAAAAAGATTGATGCTACTGGCGCACGACGCGAATGGATAGAGCTTGAAATTAATGAAAGCGCTTTTATGAAAAAGCCGGAGATGGCGACTAAAATTATGCAACGGCTGGTTGATTCTGAAGTGCACATTGCCATTGATAATTTTGGTGCAGGCCACTCATCACTGTCTGAGCTAAAAAACTTGCCTGCGACCCATATAAAAATCGATCCTTCATTTATTCGTCATATTACTAACAACCAAAAAGACCAAGCTGTTGTACGCGCCATCATTTCAATGTCTCATGATTTAGGGCAAAAAGTGATTGCCCAAGGCGTAGAAACACAAGAACAACTACAGTTTTTAGTTGAGAACAACTGCGACCTCGCCCAAGGCTACTGGTTTTCTAAACCCGTTACTGCGCAAGAAATCATGCATTATGTTTCGCAAATATATAACTAAGAAACGCTGCCTTGTATGAAGCTTGCAGAATACAGAAAACAACAGCCCATTTACTTCCCTCTATTTCGCTATAGTTTTGGATCTTATTAAAAACCGAATTCTAAGCGGGCGTTAATCCTCAGACCAAAACCAGCCGCCCTCAGCAATCAGTTGACACAACAGCAAAGCAGACGACTGATTGTTAAGTACCTCTTGCCAATCACTGCTAGTTAAAATGGCCTGTTCAGTCAATACTGACAAATACTTAACACCCTGCAAATCAACCTCATATACCTCACCTGCCATATACAGCTGGCCACTTGTTGCATCTACAGACCATGCAAAACGAAAATACGGATTCCTCTGTAATATCTCGCCTTGCTCAAACAGTGTAGTCACCTCATCAATTCCCTCTAGCTCAATCGCTGCTTCTGTCGCTAAGGCTGCCAAACTAGGTTTTGTCTCGGTAACTATTTTACCTAATACACGCGCCAAAATAGGTTCAGCATCATCAATTGCCTGATGTAACATTTGCTTTAAACGTGCAACTGATTGAGCATCGACTTCACTACTCTGCTTATTTATTAATAAATCAGGGTCACTGTATTCAGCTTTACCTAGTTGCTGTTCAAGCAAATTATTAACCACCGCATCTAGCATCTCAACTTGAGTTGGGGCACGAAAGCCAAAAGAAAAAGTCATGCAGTCGTTGAGTGCAACACCATGATGCGCAAAATGGGGCGGTAGATATAACATATCACCTGGCTGCAAATCCCAAGTTTGATCAGGTGTAAATTCGGCTAATATTTGCAAACCTAAACCATCAACTAATTTAGCTTCACGAATAGGCTGTTCACCAATTTTCCAGCGACGCTCGCCCATGGCTTGCAATAAAAAGACATCATAGCCATCAGTATGCGGCCCTACCGTCCCAAATTCTGGCGCGTAACTAATCATTAAGTCATCACGTCGCCAATCGGGAATAAAACGAAAGGGCTCAAGTAAAGACTGTAGTTCCGGTAAATGTTTGTCGACATCTTGCACTAGCATTGTCCAATGCGTTTCTGGCAAGCGCGCAAAATCATCATCACTTAATGGCCCGCAAGTTACTTGCCAAGATTTACCATCCTGCCCCTGCTCTTCGATCAAGCGTGATTCAATCTCCTCTTCACACGCCAAACCCGCTAACTCTTCCGGACTAATAGGCGATACAAAATCAGTAAAGGCCTGACGTATCAATAACGGTTTTTTTTGCCAATATTGATCTAAAAATTGCTGTTGACTTAATTCTGTATTAAAAAAACTTGCCATAAATACCTTTTTATTTGCTTTGTAAAGTAGCAACGACCGCATCAATCATTAACTGGCTACTTTTTGCTCCTGCATCAATATGCCCTATACTGCGCTCGCCTAAAAAAGAAGCACGACCTTTAGTCGCTAACATATCTCGCGTTGATTCCATTCCGACCTGCGCGGCCCCTTTAACTTGCACTAATAAATCAGCTAATTCAACACCATTCGCATTCTCTTGCAAAACACGCGCTACTGGAATCAAGACATCCAGCATCGTTTTTTCACCCGCATCGGCCTTGCCACGCAGTTTCATAGATTCAACACCTGCTGTAAACGCCTGAGCAAATACAACCACATCAACCGACTGGTCTTTAGCTGATTTTGCCATGCTAACAAACAACGTGCCAAATAAAGAACCTGAAGCGCCACCAATTTTGCTCATACAGGTCATGCCCATTTTTTGCCAAGCACTCGCCCAATCTAACTGAGCAACTTCATCTTGCTGCGCTAACAAAGCATCAAGGCCGCGCCGTAAGTTAATAACATGATCACCGTCACCAATCGCCTTATCTAACTCAGTAAGCTCATCCGCATGCTGTGTTACCGAGTTATTTACTGCCTGAATCAATTCGGGCAAAATATCAGGGCTTATTTTCATGATGTTTACTCCTATATAGCTCTCTAAGGCTTTTGTAGTTTTCTTGCTAAAGTCTCTCCAATAAACTGAGCAAAATCCTCTGGATTTTCATACTCTTGTTTTTGCGCAAGTTCGACCAAGCCTTTCATTAACACTTTCGTTTGTGCAATTTCTTCATGCGATCGACCGCATCCGTTACAATGCGTACCGGTATCTTCACACCACGCGCCACCTTTACAAGGATTAAATTTCATTTTCCACCTCCGAGTACAATATTTACTTTTATCTATGGGGGTAATATACTCTAAATCATTGACACAGACATTACTGGCGTTTTATAGCATAAATCCCCCAGTTTTATAGCCTTTAAGCTCTCGCGTTATAAAGCTAGGTCACTATTCAATCAAAAAAATAAAAAAATGACAACAACACAAGAAATATTCCCGCCTTGCGACTTAGTTATTTATGGTGGACTAGGCGATTTATCGCGCCGTAAACTCATTATTTCCCTATACCGTTTAGAAAAAGGTGATTTTTTAGAGCCGGATACACGCATTATTGCCGTCGACAGACTAGAAGAAAACAGCGCTAGCTTTATTAAAATTGCCTACAAAAGTTTACAAGACTTCTTAGGCGAGCCACTTGATGAAGCGCTCTGGGAAAAATACTCAGCGCGTTTATCCTATCAAAAAATGGATTTAACTCAGCCTGAAGAATATAAAATATTCAACCAGCTTACTGACTCTAGTAAGCGCGTTATGGTCAATTATTTTGCCGTGGCACCATTTTTATTCCAACATATTTGCAAAGGACTAAAGCACTCTGGCGTGCTAACTGATCAATCACGCATGGTGATGGAAAAGCCGATTGGTCATGACCTTGAATCCTCAAAAGAAATTAATGATGTCGTCGCTAGCGTATTTAACGATGATCAAGTTTTCCGTATTGATCATTATTTAGGCAAAGAAACGGTACTTAATTTATTGGCGCTACGTTTTGCCAACTCTATTTTCACCACTAACTGGGATCATAACACCATTGATTCCGTGCAAATCACTGTTGCGGAAGAAGTGGGCATTGAAGGGCGCTGGGATTACTTTGACCACACAGGTCAATTGCGTGACATGGTACAAAACCATTTGTTACAAATTTTAACCTTTGTCGCCATGGAACCGCCGGTTAATTTAGAAGCACAAAGCATTCATAACGAAAAGATCAAAGTATTAGATGCGTTGCGCCCTATTACTGTTGAAAATGTCCATGAAAAAACTGTACGCGGCCAATACACCGATGGTTTTATCAAAGGCAAATCCGTACTCGGCTATCTCAATGAAGAAGGCGCAAACACTAGCAGTACCACAGAAAGCTTTGTCGCCTTACGTGTAGATATTGATAACTGGCGCTGGGCTGGCGTACCATTCTACCTGCGCACCGGCAAGTGCTTGATGAACAAGCGCACAGAGATTGTGATTAACTTCAAACAATTACCACACAACATCTTTAAAGAAAGCTATCGTAACTTACCAGAAAACAAGTTAATTATTCATCTACAACCTAATGAAGGCATCGAAATTCAGATGCTAAATAAAATTCCAGGAATTGATGAAAATATCAAACTACAACGTACTAAACTGGATTTAAGTTTTTCTGAAACCTTCAAAAACAGCAAATTATTTGGCGGTTATGAAAAATTAGTCTTAGAAGCCATGCGCGGTAACCCAACCTTATTTATCAGTCGTGCAGAAATCGAACAAGCTTGGACGTGGATTGACTCCATTTCAGAAGCCTGGGAGAAATCTAATGAAGAAACCAAAGGCTATCCGGCTGGAACCTGGGGACCGGTTGCTTCAGTTGCGCTACTCGCGAGAGATGGTAGAGCCTGGGAAGAGTAAAAATATAAATGAACAGGCCAAAAAAGGGGCACTATAAGTGCCCCTTTTTTATTTAAGCCTAACTGTAATGCTACCTGCTATAAATAGAGACTACGCACTTATCATAAGATCCTTAATCAGCTTTAACTTCGCGAACTAATCTAAATCCAAACGAATGAATACTCGTCTCAGGGTAACCACGACCACGGTAGGCTGAGCGAATATTATTTACAAAATGAAACCATGATCCTCCACGAACTACACGCGGCCCAAAAACATGTTCATTGGCACTTTCTTGCTCCTGCCCTTCATAATCACGATCATAAAGCGAAGCTGTCCATTCCCAAACATTACCATGCATATCATATAGCCCCCAAGGGTTAGGAGCAAACTGACCAACCTCTAGGGTCTTACCTCGTAACTGTCCAGTTTCACCCTCATTATATGCTTCTCGACCGTCATAGTTAGCATCACCCGTCCCAACTTCACACCCAAAACTAAAGGGACCGTCAGTAGGCTGTCGAAAAAGACTGTTTATTAAGGAAATTACTACCCTGATTATTGGCTATAAAATAAATAAACCCATAGGATGTGCTGAGGAACGAAGCGCATCAATAGCTCGTCGATGCGCCTCCTGCGTCGGCACATCCTATAAATTCTTTATCCATAAACAAGGGAAGTAAAACACGTATAAAATGGTTAATT